>JAJZRT010000700.1 GCA_021802595.1 Pseudomonadota bacterium | reverse complement strand
CCGCATGGTTGGCTGCCATGCGGGCGTGGATGTGCTGCGCCACCACTTCCTTGCCGGTGCCCGATTCTCCCTGGATCAACACGGGTAGGTCGAGTGCGGCGATGCGGTCGATCAGCCGCTCCAGCGCCTGCGCCGCAGGCGAGATGCCGAACCAGACATCGCTCATCTGCGCACCGGGGGACATCCATTCGCGGATGCGCTGCATCAGCGTGTTGACGTCGAAGGGCTTCTGGATGTAGTCCCACGCGCCTTCGCGCACCAAGCGCACGGCCTGTTCGACCGAGCCGTAACCCGTCATGAACACCAGCGGCGGACAGCAGCCGCCATAGCGCTGCATCATGGTGGCGAGTATGCTGCCGCCATCGCCGTCGGGCAGCCGGATGTCGCTGAGCACCAGGGGATACAGGCGGGCCTGCAGCGCGGCGCGCGCCTCGGCGAGGTCACGCACCCATTCGACGGTGTAATACTCCAGACGCAGGCGCTGCTGCAGCGATTCGCCCATGATGGGGTCATCCTCGACAACCAGGACGGCGGGATCGGTCACGGCAATCTCCTCGGGTGGCGCGTCCAGTTCATGGCCGGGCGCTATGCGACTATCGTATATCCGGATGTTCGTAATCATCGCCGCAGGGGGATGTCGATGGTCGCGGTGGTGACGCCGCCGGTGTGGGCGAGCTTGAGCGTGCCGCCGACGTCGCTCAGCAGGCGGCGGCTTTCCCACAGGCCGAAACCCACGCCTTCCGGCAAACGCGTCGGCGCGATTGCTAGAAGCAGCGCAGCGGGCGGGGCCGGGCCGCGGTTGCGCACCTGCACGCGCAGCGCATCTCCGAACACCTCCACCTCGAGCTCGAGAGTGGAGCCAGGTTCGGCGGCGTGGCAGGCGTTGAGCAGGATGTTGAGCGTGGCCTGGCGCACCGGACCGGCGGCAGCGGCGATGTGTGTTGCGGGAAGGTCGATGTGGCTGTGCAGACGCACGCCGCGCTCGTGCTGGCAGGGCCTGATGATTTCGATCAAATCGGTGAAGTCCTGCGCCGTCAGGTCGCGTTGGTCGGGCCGGGTCTGCGCGAGCAGTGCCTGCGCGGTGTTGCGCAGTTGTTCGAGCCCGCGGTCGAGCAGCTCCAGGGTCTGGCGCGTGGTGTCGTCAAACTGGCCGAAACGTTTGGCCGTGTGCAGTGCGTTGAGCATGCCGCCGAGCGGGTTGTTGATCTCGTGCGCAGTGGCCGCGGCGAGCGCGCCGACCGCGGCGAGTTTTTCCGCGCGCCGGGCGTGCTCGGCCTGCTCCAGCAGGCGGCTGAACGCGGCGGCCAGCAGCCCGACTTCGTCGTTGCGTGCCGCGAGGTCGCCACTGATGCGCCGGGTCGCATCGTCGTTGCGGCGCATCGCATCCTGCAAGCGCACCAGCGGTGCGAGCAGACGACGGGTCAGCATCCAGACGATGGGCACGAACACCAGCACCGCAATCAGCGTGATCGTGGCGATCCACCAAGTCATCGAGCGCAGGCGCTGGCGATACAGTGCGTCGCTCACCGCATAGACCAGCGTGCCAACTCCAGCGCCAGAATCGGTACGCAGCGCGCTGACATAAATGCGCCAGTTCCCGCTCTGGATCGGCGGCGACAGCCCAGGATGGGCACTGGCCACACTCAATGGCGAGTTCACCTGCAAGGAACCCGGCGACCACAGCGGGGACCATACCGGTGCCCGGGCGGTGGGAAACAACGCGGGGTCGGAACTGGCGAACACACGCCCGCCAGCCCCGACGATCACCGCCAGCGAGGCGCTGTGCGGCGGCGAGGCGACCTGGTCGCCGGTGACCGAGGTCAGTGCCTCGTAGGCGCCCCAGACGTTGTCCTGCTGGATTAAGGTCGGCAGGCCCTTGTTCCACGCCGCCATGGCCTGGAACGCGCCGGCATCGACGTCTTCGATCAGGTACTGCCGCGTCAGCAGCCCGAGTCCTGCTGCCATCAGCAGGGCAGTGAGCGCAACCAGTGTGGCGGCAATCAGCGGCAGGCGTAGCAACAGGCTGCCAGGCAAGACGCGCGCGGCCCGGGGGCGGGCTGGTGCATGCGCCGATGTGTCGCCGCCGTTCGGAATCTCGGGTGAAACCGCGCTCACTGGACGACCCTCCGCGCTACGCGCTTCGGGATGAGCGCTTGGGAGCGGCCCGGCGCGCTCATGCGGTGTCGTAAATGGCGGATAGAGGAATCGGCGGATGCGTGCCGTCAAGAATCGCGGCGAGTTCGCCAATGCCGTCGAACCAGCTTTCCTGCGGCTGAAGAAAGTCTTGCAGGTCGAGGCTGCGCAGCAAGGCACGGCCTTGCACATCGTTCTTGGCCGAGAGCAACGCGCGCTGCAGGCGGACGTGCAACGCGATGTCGAGGTTCTTGCGCGTGACGATGGGCGGAAAACCGTAACGCCGGGACTTGGCGACGATGCGGGTCTTGAGCGCCGCCTGCGACTGGCGCTGGGTGAGCACCTCCCAGATGTATCCGTCCACCGTGCCCGAATCGGCCAGGCCGCTGCCCACCGCTTCAACCACCTTGTGCAGCGAGTAGGTATAGAAGGTGCGACGGAAAAAGCTCTGAGGCGTCTGGCCCAGCGAACGCAGCGCCACCACTGGCACCAGATACCCCGAGTTCGACAGCGGGTCGTCGAACGCGAACACGTCGCCGCGCAGATCGCGAATGGAGTGTGCCTGGGTGCGCCGTGCCGAAGCGATGAGGTAGCTCCGATACCACGGTTGCCCATGCCAGCCGGGCTGCGCGCACAGCCGCACGAAACCCTTAGCGACCACGTAGGGAAAGCCGCAGATCCACGCCGCCTCCATTTCGTCCGAGCGCAGCGCCTCGAGCGCTTCCTGGTAACTCGATTTCTGGATGATCTGCACTGGCCCGCCGAGTTGCGCCTGCAGGAATTGCTGCCAGAAGTGGATCGCACCGTCGTGCAGAAACACGTCGGTGACCCCGAATCGAAACGGCGGCTTGCCGCTACGCGCAGGACTTTGCCCGAATGCGTTGGGCATGGAGGCACAGGCTGTGGCTGCAAGGAGGGATCGGCGATGCATGGCTGCGTCCTGCGCGTTACGAAAACGAAACTCTTACGAGCTGGCGCGTTACCCCGCGGTAACGCCATTGGCGGCGTGCGCCGTCGCAGTGATACGCAAGTGCTTGATTCGACACGATCACGGCGCTCGGGTCGAAGCTGGCACGCCCATTGCAAACGTATCGGAGGCAATTGAGCGGTTTATCACCCTGAGGAGACATCATGACTGAAAAAGTATCGCGTCGCATTTTTCTCAAAGTCGCCGGAACCAGCGTAGCAGGCGTAGG
>JAJZRT010000699.1 GCA_021802595.1 Pseudomonadota bacterium | reverse complement strand
TGACGGTTTCGACCGCGCCATCCGGCGTGTTGCGCACCCAGCCGGCCACGTCCAAGCGCTCGGCTTCGACCCGCATCGACTCGCGGAACCACACACCCTGCACGCGGCCGTGGATGCGCAGGCGCTGCGTTTTCATGGCGGCTTACTTCACCTTCATGCCCGGCTGCGCGCCGCTGTCGGGCGACAGGATGAAGAGGCCGGGCGCGTCGCCGGAAGCCGCCAGCACCATGCCTTCGCTCATGCCGAATTTCATCTTGCGCGGGGAGAGGTTGGCCACCATCACGGTCAGCCGGCCGACCAGCGTTTCCGGCGCATAGGCCGACTTGATGCCGGCGAACACCTGGCGGGTGCCGAGTTCGCCGAGGTCGAGCGTCAGCCGCAGCAGCTTGTCAGCGCCTTCGACGTGTTCCGCATTGGCGATGCGCGCGATGCGCAGGTCGATCTTCGCGAAGTCGTCGATGCTGATGGTGTCGGCCACCGGCTGCGCGGCGTGCGCCTGGGCTTCGGCGTGGCGCACCGGCGCGGGTGCCGGGGCCGGTTCGAGGTTCTGTTTGATGGCGTCTACCATGGCTTCGATGGATTTGGGGTCGATACGGGTCATTAGGTGGGTGTACTCGTTGATGCGGTGGCGGATGAACAGGCTTTGGGAATCTTCCCAGGTCAGCGGAGCAATATTGAGGAAAGACTCGACCTCGCCGGCGAGTTTCGGCAGCACCGGCTTCAGGTACAGGGTCAGCAGGCGGAACAGGTTCAGCGCGACGGTGCACACTTCGTGCAGGCGGTACACGGCCTCGGGCTTCTTCGCCAGTTCCCACGGCTTCTCGTCGGCGACGTACTGGTTGGCGCGGTCGGCCAGCGCCATGATTTCCCGCAGCGCCTTGGCGTAGTCGCGCGCCTCGTAGTGTGCGGCAATCGTGTCGGCAGCGGCCTGGAAGTCACTGACCAGCGAGAGGTTGGCGACGCCGTCGGCAAGTGCACCGTCGAAATTCTTGTGGATGAACCCGGCGGTGCGGCTGGCGATGTTGATGAACTTGCCGACCAGGTCGGAGTTCACCCGCGCAACGAAGTCGTCGAGGTTGAGGTCGATGTCCTCCATCGTGCCGTTCAGCTTGGCGGCGTAGTAATAGCGCAGCCATTCGGGGTTGAGGCCCTGTTCGAGGTAGCTGGCCGCAGTGATGAAGGTGCCGCGCGACTTCGACATCTTCTGGCCGTTGACGGTGAGGAAGCCGTGCGCATAGACCGCGGTCGGCAGGCGGTGGCCGGAATACTTCAGCATCGCCGGCCAGAACAGGGCATGGAAATACAGGATGTCCTTGCCGATGAAGTGCACCAGCTCGGTCTTCGAGTCCTTGCTCCACCAGGCGTCGAAGTCGAGGCCGTTGTCGGCGGCGTATCTGGCGAAGCTCGCCATGTAGCCTACCGGGGCATCCAGCCACACGTAGAAATACTTGCCCGGCGCGCCCGGAATCTCGAAGCCGAAGTAGGGCGCGTCGCGGCTGATGTCCCAGTTGTTGAGGCCGGAGGCGAACCACTCCTGCATCTTGTTGGCGGCTTCCGCCTGCAGCGTGCCCGAGTTCGTCCACTCGCGCAGGAAGTCCTCGCAGTCGCCGAGCTTGAAGAAATAGTGCTCGGAATCCTTGTGCACCGGCGTCGCGCCCGACACTGCCGACACCGGGTTCTTCAACTCGGTCGGGCTGTAGGTGGCGCCGCACACCTCGCAGTTGTCGCCGTACTGGTCAGCCGCGCCGCACTTCGGGCATTCGCCCTTGATGAAGCGGTCCGGCAGGAACAGGTTCTTCACCGGGTCGTACAGCTGCGCGATCGTCTTCACCTCGATCAGGCCGGCGTCCTTGAGTGCGAGGTAGATCTTCGAGGCGAGCTGCCGGTTCTCGTCGGAATGCGTCGAATAGTAATGGTCGAAGCCGATGTGGAAGCCCGCGAAGTCGCGCGTGTGCTCGTCCCATACCCGGCCGATCAGCGTCTCCGGCGTGATGCCTTCCTTCTCCGCACGCAGCATGATTGCAGTGCCGTGGGTGTCGTCGGCGCACACATAGCGGCAGTCGTGGCCGCGCATCATCTGGAAACGCACCCAGACGTCGGTCTGGATGTATTCGACCAGATGGCCGAGGTGGATGCTGCCGTTGGCGTAGGGCAGGGCGGAGGTGACGAGAATCTGGCGGGGCATGGGCGGGCCGGAAGGCGCAAAAGCCGCCATTTTAACGCGAGCAGGGCGCTTCGATCCCCGGTGGCCGGCTAAAAACGCGAGCCGGGCTGCTTCAGGAACTCGAGTTCCGCGGGCGTGGAAGGGCGACCGAGGATTGCGTTGCGATGCGGAAAGCGGCCGAAGTGGGCGACGACGTCGCGATGCTTGCGCGCGTAATCCAGAAAGCTGTCGAACAACGTACGTTCGTCGGCTGCCGCTTCGCGCGCCAGCGCTTCATAGAGGGCCACGGACCGGTCCTGCATGGCCAGCGATTCGGCATGCTCCAGCGGCAGGTAGAGGAACACGCGCTCGATCGGCGCCAGCTGGCTTGCCTCACCCGCGTCGAGTGCGGCGAGGCTCAGGGCCAGCGCCTGTGGGTCCGTGGCGAAGGCCTGCGGCTGGTCGCGGTGGAGGTGATGCGGGAACTGGTCGAGCACGATCAGCAAGGCCAGGCGTCCGCGCGGCGTGGCCGCCCAGTGATCTAGCCGGCCCGCGGTCGCGGCCTGCAGCGTATCGGCAAACTGCTCGGTCACCGCCCGGTCGTTTTCCGGCGACTTGCCGAACCAGAGTCGGGTCTGCCGTCCCGCGACCTCGGTCGCGCTGCCCGGCGGTCCGAACCAGAAGGCGAGCACACTGTCGGGCGGGATATCCATGGCGAGACGGTTCAGAAGATGTCGTCGGGCAGGTCGTTGTGGGCGCCGTCGCAGAACGGCTTGTCCTGGCTGTGCTTGCAGTTGCACAGCCAGACCGTGGTCTTTTCCTTGATGACGAACGACATCGGTTCCTGGCCGGTGCCTTCGTGCGAGCCATCGCAGAACGGCTGGGTCATCGAACGGCCGCACGAACACCACCAGTATTCACCGGGTTCGAGTTCCAGTTCGGCGGGATTGCGGTCGTACACCACGGGTTCGGACATCACGGACTCCTGAAAAAAAGCGCCCATTCTAGACGCAATGGGCGCCGGCAAAACCGTACGGATACTGGGGCGATTCGGCCGCGCGGGAGGTCCTGCCGCGCGGCCGAATCGCGGCGCGTCAGGCACCGCCGCCGAGCGCCTTGTAGAGAGTGACCTGCACGCCGAGCAGTTGCTGGCGCGTGGAGACGACGGCCTGCTCGGCGCCGAAGG
>JAJZRT010000698.1 GCA_021802595.1 Pseudomonadota bacterium | reverse complement strand
ACACCGCAGGGCAGGCCTGGCGGCTGCACGCACCGCAGGAAAGAACGGCGCTGCGCGACCTGCCGCCGCACGACTGGCTGGCCGCGACCGGCATCGGCCGGCCGCAGGGCTTTTTTGCCATGCTCGACGCGCACGGCCTGCGCTATCGCCCGCGCGCCTTTCCTGACCACCATGTTTTCCGACCAGTGGACCTGCCCGCCGGCGGGGCGGTGCTGATGACCGAAAAAGACGCGGTAAAATGCCGGGAATTTGCAGGACCGGACTGGTGGGCGGTGGAACTGAATGTTGCCCCCGAAGACGGGTTCGTTCGCTGGTTGGGCGCACGCCTCAAACAATAAGAATGCTTGCGCGCGCGTATAGGGGGAGGGATGTATGGGCATGAAAAGTTCTGACTGGAGCGATCGCCGTCATCCCTGTCAATGGGAAGCCGAAAGCGAAGACACCGGATTCTGGGTGCCCGATCGCTCCGAAATCGTCACCCAGTTTTTCACCCGCTACCTGTTCTTTTCGCTGGCGGTCATTTATTTCTCCACGCTGGAAAGCGTCCGTCCGGTGCTGTTCAGCATCGAGCAGCTGCTGATCGCGCTGGGCATCTACTTCTTCGTCAACAGCTGGTTCTTCCGGCAGGCGCTGCAAGGCGTCACGCTGCTGAAAATCCGCAGCGCCATGAGTGCCGATTTGATCATCGTGACCCTGTGCGTGATGCACGATCCCAATCCGATCCCGCCTTCGGCCCTGGCGTTCCTGATGGTGCTGCTGGGCAACGGCATGCGATACGGCATGCGGCTGTTTGCCGAGGTGCTGGGCGGCGCGTTTCTCGGCATGGCGATCGCCTTCGCCTTCCGCTATCGGGTGGGCGGGTTCGAGGTCAATGCGGGCGATGTGTTTTTCGGCGTGTTCTGGGTCACCCTGGCCTTGTACGCCTACATCCTGATGGGGCGCATCGAGGATCAGCGCCGCCAGCTCGATTACCGCAGCCGTTTCGACACGCTGACCGGGCTGCTCAACCGCCACGGCCTGCTGGCCGCGGCAGATACCCTCTTCGACAGGGCGACGGCGGATACCCCGGCCACCGTGCTGTTTGCCGACCTCAACCAGTTCAAGGCGGTCAACGACCGCTACGGCCACGGCGTGGGCGACCGCGTACTGGCCGAGTTCGCGCAGATCTTCAACGAATCGGCCGAGATGGGCGTGTGCGGACGCTGGGGCGGCGATGAGTTCGTCGCCATCCTGCCGCAGCGCGACGAAGCCGCCATCCGCCAGATTTTCGAGCGCATCGAGGCGCGTACCGAAGCCTGGAGCGCCAGCAACGGCCTGCCGATGGCGGTGAGCCTGGGCGTCGCCCACGCCCCGCACGACGGCAACGACCTGGTGACGCTGCTGTCGGTGGCCGACATCCATCTTTATCAAAGCAAGTCGCACCAGTCCGAAACGGCTGACGTGCCCCCGAATTACAGGACCCTGATCAATGAACCCGAAGCTTCTTGAAATCCTCGTCTGCCCGGTCTGCAAGGGCCCACTCGACTGGAAGAAATCCGCACACGAACTGGTGTGCCGCGCCTGCCGCCTGGCCTATCCCATCCGCGACGACATTCCGGTGATGCTGCCGGAAGAGGCGCGCGCGCTGTCGCCCGACGAAATCCACGGCAAGTAGCGCAGGTTCCGATATGCATTTCCGCGTCGTCATCCCCGCGCGTTACGCGTCCAGTCGCCTGCCGGGCAAGCCGCTGGCGGATATCGGCGGGCGGCCCATGGTGCTGCACGTGCTGGAGCGCGCGCTGCAGGCGGGCGCCGAATCGGTGGTGGTCGCCACCGACGACGCGCGCGTGCAGCAGGCCGTCGAAGCCGCCGGCTACCAGGCCCTGATGACCTCGCCGGACCACCAGTCGGGCACCGAGCGCCTGGTCGAGGTCGCCGAAACCCTGCGCTGGCCGGACGACACGCTGGTGGTCAACGTGCAGGGGGACGAGCCGCTGATCGACCCGGCGCTGATCCGCGAAGCCGCGCGCCAGCTGGTGCTGCACGGCGATGCGGTGATGGCGACGCTGGCGCATCCGATCCACGATCACGCCGATTTCGTCAATCCCAACGTCGTCAAGGTGGTGGCCGACGAAGCCGGCTACGCGCTGTATTTCAGCCGTGCGCCCATCCCCTGGCCGCGCGACGCCTTCGCTGCGCAGCAGGCGATGCCGCACGAGCTCGGCGCGTTGCGCCACATCGGCCTGTACGCCTACCGTGCCGGCTTTCTGCGCACCTATGCCAGCCTTGCCAGCTCGCCGCTGGAACGTTACGAGATGCTCGAACAGCTGCGCGTGCTGTGGCACGGCCACCGCATCAGCCTTGGCATCACGCCCACCGCGCCCGCCCCTGGGGTGGATACGCCGGAAGACCTGGCGCGCGTGCGCAGCCTTTTCGAGGCGGCGTAGCCGGTTTGAGGCTGCATAGCAGCCTCTTGAATCCCCCAATAAAAAATTTTAAGTGTTGTTCGAATCGCGCTTGCCTTAGGCTAGTGCGGTTTTGACATATCCATAATCGAGGAGACACGTAATGCGTTTGATTCTGTTGGGCGGTCCGGGTGCGGGCAAGGGCACGCAAGCCAATTACATCAAGGAAAAATACGGCATTCCCCAGATCTCCACCGGCGACATGCTGCGTGCGCAGATCAAGGCCGGCACCGAGCTGGGCATGAAAGCCAAGGCCATCATGGACGCCGGCGGCCTGGTCTCCGACGACATCATCATCGGCATGGTCAAGGCCCGCCTGACCGAAGCCGACTGCAAGAACGGCTACCTGTTCGACGGCTTCCCGCGCACCATCCCGCAGGCCGAGGCGATGAAGGCCGCCGGCGTGCCGATCGACTACGTGGTCGAGATCGATGTTGCCGACGAAGAGATCGTCAAGCGCATGTCGGGCCGCCGCGTGCACGTGGCCTCCGGCCGCACCTACCACGTCGTGTTCAACCCGCCCAAGGTCGCCGGCAAGGACGACGTCACCGGCGAGGACCTGATCCAGCGCGACGACGACAAGGAAGAAACCGTGAAGAAGCGCCTCGACGTCTACCACGCGCAGACCGAGCCGCTGGTGAAGTACTACGGCGACTGGGCCGCGCGCGGCGAGGCCGGCGCACCCAGGTACGTGAAGGTCGCCGGCGTCGGCAAGGTCGAAGGCATCCGCGATTCGATCTTCAAAGCACTCGGCTAAGGCGACGATGCCGCAACAGATTCACCCGCTGACCGACACCGAACGCTGGATCGTCTCCAGCGCGGTGAAGGAACGCTACGGCAGGGACGTCGAGATCCAGGACGTCGAAACCGAAATCCGCCTGCACAT
>JAJZRT010000697.1 GCA_021802595.1 Pseudomonadota bacterium | reverse complement strand
CGAACAAGCCTTGCAGAACCTGGAAACGCTGGATCTTCTGGCTGATGCCGAAGGGGACTTTCCCATTTTCTATGCCAATCCCACGGCGCAAAGCACCTTCGAGCGCTTCGCTGGCATGTTCAAGCCAGCGCTCGGTGGGATTGAACCCCCAAGTTCGACGTCTCCGGGCTGCGATTTCGGTCTGAAGTCGTGTCATGACAAGGCTTTAGGTTCGTTTTCCCGCTGACGTCTGTAGTGACACGTAATTTCCTGGAACATTCGCCGGTGGCTTGTTCCATGCTTTATAGTGGCGACATGTTCGTCAAGCTCACCCGTTCCGGATCGCGCAGCTATGTCAAGCTCGTGGAGGCGTATCGCGATGACCATGGAGCTTCCCGCCAGCGCGTCGTCGCCACCCTTGGCCGCCTGGAGCAGGTGCGCACCGGTGGGGCCGATGCCCTGATTCGCGGCCTGCACCGCGTCATCGATGGCGAGGAGCCGCAGGCGCCCTCGGTGCGCTTCGCCCCGGCGCTGGCGGTGGGCGACACCTGGATGCTGCACGCGCTGTGGCACAAGCTGGGCTGGGACGAGGCGTTCCGCCGGGTGCTGCGCAACGCCCACGGCGCTTTCGACGCCGAGCGATTGCTGCGGGTGATGGTGTTCAACCGCCTGTGCGACCCGACCTCCAAGCTCGGCGTGCTGCGCTGGCTCGAAGGCACGCGCGTGCCGGGAGTAGACAACGCCTCGGTCACCCATCAGCGCCTGCTGCGGACCATGGACACGCTGGCCGAGCGCGCGGACGCGATGCAGCGCACCCTGGCGGCGGTGTTGCGGCCGCTGGTCGACCACGACCTGTCGATCGTGTTCTACGACATGACCACCATCGGCGTCGAGGGCCACAGCGAGATGCCCGGCGAGATCCGCCAGTTCGGCATGTCCAAGGACGGCGGCATCCGACGGCAGGTGATGCTCGGGGTCGTGCAGACCGCAGAAGGCTTGCCCATCGCGCACCGTGTCTGGGAGGGCAACACGGCCGAGGCGCCAACGCTGCACGCCGTCGTCGACGAGATCCTGGCCCTGTACCCCGTCAAGCGCGTCGTGCTGGTGGCCGACCGCGGCCTGCTCAGCCTGGACAACCTGGAATGGCTGCAGGCGGTGCGCATTGGCAAGACGGCGCAGCCCCTGGAGTTCATCCTGGCCGTGCCCGGACGCCGCTACGGCGAATTCACCGAGGTCCTCAGCCCCTTGCATGCCGAGCAGTGCGAGTCGGCCAAGGACGAGGTCATCGGCGAGACGACTTGGCAGGGGCTGCGCTTGGTCTGGGCGCACGACCCGCAGGCCGCGGCCCAGCAGAGCCAGGCGCGGCGCGAGACGATCGAGACCATCACGCGGCAGGCCGAGCAGCGCGCCGGCAAGCTCGACGCCCAGGACGGCGGATCCACCTTCAAGGGCCGGCGCCTGAGCGACTCGGGCGCCAAGGCGTGGCTGTTCCGCGCCGTCAGCGATGCGCACCTGGGCTCGATCATCAAGGTCGATCTGCAATCCGACCTGTTCGCCTACACCGTCGACGAGGCGGCGCTCACGCGCGCCGAACTCAACGACGGCAAGCTGCTGCTGGTGACGAACACCGCCGATCTCGCTCCCGCCGAGGTGATCGCGCGCTACAAGTCGCTGGCCGACATCGAGCGGGGATTCCGGGTGCTCAAGTCGGAGATCGAGATCGCCCCGGTGTTCCATCGCCTGCCCGATCGCATCCGCGCCCACGCCCTGATCTGCTTCATGGCGCTGGTGCTGTACCGCGTGCTGCGCATGCAACTCAAGGCCGCCGACAGCCCCTACTCCCCGGAACGAGCCCTCGAGATCGTTCGCCACATCCAGCTCCACCAGGTTCGCATCGCCGGCCAGGGCGCCGCCAGCGGCCTGACCGACCTGAGCTCCGACCAGCTCGCCTTGTTCGACCAGCTTCAACTCGACGTCCCCACCAAAGAACCCTTCGACATCGCCCCGTAGTGCCAATTTCGATCGCCTGAACATAGGCGAATCAATAGCTTACGCAAAAATATGTCGAACTCGGGTGAACCGTCTCAGCTCATCGGCGCCCCCTTGTGGCCGATCTGCGGCAAGGGAGAGGAGATGCGCATGGCCTTGCAGGGCGTGGCCAGCGGAACTCGTGATGCTCTTCGCCAGCAGGTGGAAATCGGGACTTTCCTGTTTTCCATCGTGATCGCGGTGATTCGCGACCCGCAAGGCCAAGTCTGCTGCCTGCATGCCAGTTTGCGCAATATCTCCGCTCGACGTGAAGCCGTGCAACTCAACGAGCGGCTCAAGGCAACCTTGGGAGCGCTCTCCCGTGCCGAGTCGGAAGTTGGAGAGTCGATGCAAGCGGTTGACCAGGCCACCCGCAAGGTGGATGTGGTGATGTTGGACAACGAGCGCTCGGTCACCGAGTTGAACGACCAGATGAAGTCCATCGTTCTTTTAGTTCGCGATATTCGCGAAATCTCCTATCAGACCAATCTGCTGGCATTGAACGCCGCTATCGAAGCGGCACGCGCCGGCGAGGCCGGGCGCGGCTTCGCGGTGGTGGCTGACGAGGTGCGCAACCTCGCGCGTCGGGTGCAGGATGCCACCACCAGCATTGAAACCAGCACCGAAACCATTGCCCGGCAGGTCAATCGCATCGAAAGCACCAGCAACCTGTCCAGACAAGAATTGGCTGTCGTCGATGCCATCGTCGCCAAGCTGCAGGGCCAGGTCCAGGACATGCAAAGGCTTGCCACGCAAATGCTGCTCAAGGCTGCGGAGGATGATCACAAAAACTTCGTTGTCAAGATTCTGGCCGAAGCCGAGCGGAGTCCGCCCACCATGCCAACAGAGGACGTGTCCAACCATCACCAGTGTGCGTTGGGTCAGTGGTATGACGCGCAAGGCAAGGCGACTTTCGGGGATCTCGCGACCTTCCGCGCAATCGAGCCCATCCATGCCCAGCTCCATACCGTAGCGCGCCAGATCTTGCAATCGGTCCAAAGCAATCACCGCCCCGATGTGATCCACTTGTCCGCCGCGCTGTTGGATGTCCAAGCGGAGATGCTCTCCAAGCTCCATCTTCTGGGCGGCGATATCGGTCGCCATATGACAACCCTGTCCAAACCAATGTGTGCATGAATCAATGCGAATGCACATGTCTGGCTGGACCCCAGCGTCGTTTCGACTGAAAACGGCGGTATTGCGTGCGAAATGCCGCGATCCGCATGATGGATGATCACAGCTCCACAAGCGTGTCGACATCATGAGCAAGAACCTGGTCGTTTGCTGCGATGGAACCGACGACGAATTCGGCAAGAACAACACCA
>JAJZRT010000696.1 GCA_021802595.1 Pseudomonadota bacterium | reverse complement strand
GCAGCGGCCCGAGCGCGGCGGCGAGCGGGCTGGCGAACGCCAGCAGCACCCCTGCCCACATTATCAGCAGCATCGCCAGGACAAGCGTCAGCACGGTCATCGATATCCCATCTCCGCCGCCACCGCATTCACCTGCGGCAGCACCCGCTCGATCTTGTCCCGATTGCGGCCATCCTTCCATTTGTCCAGCCGGATTTCGGAGAAGGCGTTGTAGGGGATATCGAGCACTTCGGCGCAATGCGCCTGCAGATGCGAACCGAATTCCAGGCCGCAACCTTCGAACACCTGCCGGAAAGCGGCAACCGGGTCGCGCAGGAAATCCTCGTAGAACACTTCGACCCATTGCCCGGCAGGAACGCTGGCCCGGGCGTCGAGAATCGCCCGATTGACCGCGACATACTGGAAAGCGGCGACCTCCTCGACCGGCGCATTGACGTAATTGCGCCAGCCGTCGGCAAGGAAGAAACACCATTGTTTCAGCTGCCCGTTTTCCACCGCCACGGTCGCCGGCAAACCGTTCGACCAGGTGGCGAATTCGTCGGGCTTGCGCCAGCCTTCGATCAGCGAATTGAGGTTGTCTCCCGGGCTGCGCTTGACGAAGACGAACACCGCATCGGGAAACAGCGTCAGCAGATAGGGAACGCAGAGGCCGTTCTGGTTGTTCTTGTCGACCCAGCGATGCCGTCCGGTCCAGCTGTAGAAATACCGGCTGACGGTCTCGCGGTCCGCCGGACTGGCATCCGCCGCGTCCAGCGCGTGGGTATCCCAGTTCTTGTCGGCCAGCGGATGCAGGCCGGTCCAGTAGTCGTGGGTTTCGCGTTGCAGGCTGCCGATTTCAGGCGACTCGGACAGGGTCTTGTAAACCAGCGTCGTGCCGGCACGCGAGCAGCCGACCACGATGATGGGGCGCCTTGCCGGCTGCGGTGACAGACGCCAGCGCATCCCGCGCAGCCCGCGCCGCAGCCGCCGCGCATGGAATGCCAGCGTTTTCGCCACCTTGTCAAAGAATTCGCTCAAACTCATGGGCCTTCTGTCGTTATCAAACCGATGCCGGCTCGATCCGCAACAGCACTAACAGGATTCGTGCCAGGCGGCCGGCTCGTTTATATTGGCGGACATTATCCCGTATCACTTCGACACAACACACCATGGATGGCATTTTTGGCTGGCTGGGCGACCACGGCGCGCATCAGGACCTGATCCGACACATGGGACGCGCAGCCTGTCTGTCGCCGGACGGACTGCTGCACGAACACAGCAGCCAGATGCTGGGGGTCGCAGCCTGTTCGCGCTTCGGCAAGGCCGACATCCACGTCGAAAACGGACTGGCCGCCGCACTCATCGGACGTCCGGTCTTTCTCGACGACGAACTGGCCTTCATCGCCCAGGACCGCAATCCCGCCACGGCCGTGGCGCACGGATGGGTGCGCCACGGCGAGAGCCTGCCGATCTTGATGCAGGGCAATTTCGCCTTCGCCGTGCTGGAGCCGCTCAGGAAACGCGCCAGTCTGGTCCTCGACCGCATCGGCGCCGAACGCCTCAGCTATGCGCATCGCGGCGGCCACCTGGTGTTCGGCAGCAGCGTGCAGAACGTCGCCGCCCACCCTGCCATCGGCCGGGTCATCGATCCCCAGGCGATCTACGATTACCTGTACTTCCACACCATCCCGGCGCCGCGCAGCCTCTATCAGGGCGTGCACAAACTGCTGCCGGGACAGATCGTCACCCTGCAGAACGGGCACCTCGACGCCCGCTTCTACTGGCAGGCCGACTACACCCCGGTCGACGCCGGCTTCGACGCGCATCGCAGCCAGTTTCGCGCGGTGCTGGATCAGGCCGTGCGCGCGGCTGACGCCCCCGCCACCGCGGCGTTCCTCTCCGGCGGCACCGACAGCTCGACCGTCGTCGGCGCCCTCACCGCCGCGCGTAGCGCGCCGGTCGACACGTTTTCCATCGGTTTCGACGCCGCCGGCTTCGACGAGATGGAATACGCACGCTGTGCGGCCGAGCAGTACGGCAGCCACCGCCACGAGTATTACCTGAAACCCGCCGACATCGTGACGGCGATTCCCATCATCGCACGCGAATACGACGAACCGTTCGGCAACGAATCGGCGGTACCGACCTATTTCTGCGCCAGAAGCGCGCGTGAAGCGGGGTTCGAGCGCATGCTGGCGGGCGACGGCGGCGACGAGATTTTCGGCGGCAATGCGCGCTACGCCAAACAGAAGCTGTTCGAGAACTACTTCCGCCTGCCGGCGGCGATCCGGCGCGGCGTAGTGGAGCCGATCGCGCATCTTCCCGTCCTGTCCGACCGTTTCCCGCTGTCCAAGCTTAAGAGCTACGTGCGCCAGGCCAACATGGGACTGCCGCTGCGCCTGGAAAGCTACAACTTCCTGCACCGCACGCCGCTCGACCAGATCCTTGCGGCGGATTTCATCCATGTCGTCGATCCTTCGACGGCGGATGCGGCACTCACCGAAGTGTATGAGCGCACCGCATCGGATCACTACATCAACCGCATGATGCATGTGGACCTGAAGTTCACGCTGGCAGACAACGACCTGCGCAAAGTGGGCACGATGACCGAGGCAGCCGGCATCGAGGTGCGCTACCCCCTGCTCGACGACCGCATGGTCGCCTTCGCCAACCATCTGCCGGTGGACTACAAGGTGCGCGGCCAGACACTGCGCTGGTTTTTCAAGGAAGCACTGCGCGACCTGCTGCCCGAGAAGATCATCAACAAGAGCAAGCACGGCTTCGGCTTGCCGTTCGGCGTATGGAGCACCCAGCATGCACCGCTCGGCGACCTGGTCGGCGACAGCCTCACCGAGTTCAAGCGGCGCGACTGGATCCAGCCAGCGTATCTGGATCACATGCTGGCGATGCAGCGCGGGCCCCACGCCAGCTACTACGGCGTGATGATCTGGGTGACCATGATGCTGGAGCAATGGCTGCAGGCGAACGGACACTGAAGCGCACGCTCGCCTGCGGGTTCAGAAATCGAAGTAGATGAACTTCTGGCTGCTGCCGCCAAAGACAATGAGCATCAGCGCCAGGCCGGCGTAGGCCGTACCGCGCAGCGTGAAGTGCAATTGCCCCCAGCGCTGCAGGCCATTTCGTAGCCCGTGTTCAATATGCGGCTCCAGCAGGGTGAGCAGCAGGCTCCCCCATACCAGCAGGTGCACGTAGCTGCGCACCGTCACGACGTCGGTTGCCTCGCCCAGTCCCAGCATCGCGGCCGTCATGGTCCAGGCATCGTGGAACGAGTGCGCCCGGAAGAACACCCAGCTGATCCACACCAGCGCCAGCGTCACCGGCCAGCCCAGCCAGGAC
>JAJZRT010000695.1 GCA_021802595.1 Pseudomonadota bacterium | reverse complement strand
CTTGCAGTCGCACGGTGGCCCGAGCAAATTCGATTTCGATCAAACCGCCTTCTGTAAAGGCTGGGGGATTTCCTGGCGCGGCAGGCACTTCCATTACCGAAAGCCATTGCGGCTGAGTCGGTCCGGCTCCTGCACATTGGCTGACCTGCATCGGCACGATCCCGTGCTCCGGAACCGGAATGCCGAATTTGCCGGCGCGATAATGCCGCCTCCACTTGAACAGCATATTCGCGTTCAGCCGATGCTCCAGTGCCAGCTTGGACACCGACACTCCAGACATGCAAGCCTGCTCGGCGAGCTGCCGCTTGAATTCGATCGGATAGTTCGGGCAACCCTTCCTCGTTGACCGATTTCCCGTCACCCCGTTTGACATAGTGATTCCCGCCATTATATTTGGTGGGCACCACTTTGACTCATCTGGCCTTCTTCCGCTAGGCGGCCTCTACATGACGCTTACTGTTTCGCAGCCTTGCCGTGCCACGTTGCGGCGCTGGTGGAAATGGCTGGCCGTGCGGAGCGAGGATTTCGCATTCCACCTGCGCAGCCGCTTTCCCGAGTTGGGGCGAACGCCGGACTGGCAGGCATTCTGGCGGGCTTGTCTGGATCGAATGCCTTGGTCGGAAGCGATGGCCTGGCTCGACCGGAACGGGGTCATCGTCCCATGATCCGTCATTCCGGGAATAAGGCGAGACGAGGTTTTTAGCGCCCGAATCCGACCCCACACACTTTGTGATCTGCCGCAGGAATCCGATTTCGGGTTACATGGCGACTTCAACCCCAAGGAGACGTCCCCATGAAAGAAATCGATGCCATCGCCCTGTTCCGCCTGTCGGTACTGGGGCCGTTGATCAGCCGCGAACGGCTGGATCGAGGAGAACTGCAGCGTATCATCCGCGACCTGGCCCGGCGCGACTATGCCATTCCCGGCAGCGACCGTCGCCGCATCGGCGAGAAGACCCTCGAAGGCTGGTATTATGCCTGGCGCAAGCACGGCCTGGAGGGCCTGGTTCCCAAGCCGCGCAACGATCGGGGCGTGTCGAAACTGTCGCCCGCCATTCAGGAGGCCATCCTGACCGCCAAGCGGGCCAACCCCCGGCGCTCGATCCCGCAGATCCGGCAATTGATCGAATCCGCCGGCCTGGTTCCATGGAACAGCCTGGCCAACTCGACGGTTCATCGTTTGCTGCAACAGCACGGCCTGTCCCGCGCGACCGGTTCGGCCAGCCTGCCGGAAGAGAAGCGTAGTTTTGTCGCGGAATATGCCTGCGCCATCTGGTACGGCGACGTGATGCATGGGCCTCGCGTCCCCGTCAACGGGCAACTGCGCAAGACCTACCTGGTCTCGCTGTTCGACGATGCCTCGCGTCTTGTCCCTCACAGCGCCTTCTGCCTGGGCGAGACCGCCCTCGATATCGAGGGCGTGCTCAAGCAGGCGCTGATGAAGCGGGGCGTGCCCATCAAGCTGGTCGTCGATAACGGCGCCGCCTACCGCGCCCAGACCCTGCAAGGCATCTGCGCCCGCCTGGGCATCCATCTGATCCATTGCCGCCCTTACGCCCCCGAGGGGAAGGGCAAGCTCGAGCGCTGGCACCGCACCTGCCGCGATCAATTCCTGTCCGAAGTCGACGAACGGCGCATCACCTGCCTGGACGACCTCAATGCCAGGCTCTGGGCCTGGCTGGAGCGGATCTATCATCGCGCGCCCCATGAAGGACTCGGCGGCCTGACGCCGCTGACCCGCTATCAGCAGGATCTGCCGAAGATCCGTACCCTGGGTTCCCGCGCCGCGCAACTCGACGCGCTATTTTACCATCGCATAAACCGTTGCGTGCGCAAGGACGGCACGGTGTCCTATTTGGGCGCCCGCTTCGAGGTGCCCTATGAGCTGGCTGGCAAGACCATCAGGCTGGTGGTCGACCCGCATGCCGGCAGCGTGATCGGCGTCGAGAATGGCCACGGCGACCGGGTCGGTGAGGCCACTCCGCTCGATGCCCTCGCCAACAGCACCCGCGTTCGCCGCAAGCCGGGCGACCCCGGGGTGACCATCGAGGCAGCGGGGAACGGCCCGAACCTGGTCGAACTGGCTTACCAGCAGTATCACGACGCAAGGGAGGCATGACATGGAGCTCCAGCATTTCGGCTTGCGCCATGCCCCTCTGGGCAAAGACATGATCGAGCCCTGGGATGACGGGGCGCTCGCGCAACTGGCCGAGCGTTTCAACTGGCTCCTGCAATCCCCCGGTATCGGCCTCGTCACCGGGGAGCCCGGCGTCGGCAAAACCGCAGCGCTGCGCAGTATCACCCGAGCGCTGAACCCGCACCGCTATCAACTCATCTATCAGGCGGAAACCGACTTCGGGCGCATCGACCTCTACCGGGGACTGGCGCGAGCCCTCGGCATCGAACCTGGCTACCGCCGCGCCCAGTTGTGGCGCGACATCAAGGAGCGCATCCACGAACTGGCCGACAGCAAACAGGTCACACCCGTGTGGATCATCGACGAGGCGCAGAACCTGCCGCCGGAATTCTTCCGCGACTTCCCCGGCTTCCTCAACTTCGCCTTCGATTCCCGCGACCTCATCACGGTCTGGCTGGTGGGGCACCCCAGTCTGGCCCAGACCCTGGAGCGCGCGCCCTATGCCGCCCTGTACAGCCGTATTCAGGTTCGCGTTCAAATGAAGCCCGTGGTGGAGCGCGAGCGCTTCGCCCTCATGATCCAGCATGCCCTGAAAAGCGCCGGTTGCCAGCACACCCTGCTGGCCGATTCGGGCATGGAACTCCTGCGTCAGGCTTCCCGTGGATTGCCGCGTCACGCCGGCAACCTCCTGATCACCGCAATGCGCCTTGCGGTGCACAAGGGTCTCAACCATATCCCGGACGAACTGCTGCATCAGGCCATGAAGGAATCGCGATGAAAGTCGACTTCGAACCGCTGTTCCCGGAAAACATATCAGACGAGATGGCGTCGGTGTTGAGTACCTTCCTGCATGACCTGGCAAGCGCCTGCGAAAGCCGCTACTTCACGCAGCTACGCCGCCATCATGAAGCGCAACGCACGCTGTTCGATCCAGAACACCCCTGGCGATCAAGCCCATCGGATCCATAACCCGGCATCCCGCATTGCTCAAGGGGCGTGATCTTCCGAAAATAACTCGGGACACGCCCCGTTTTTTATCCTCGAACAGCCCGGGATGGCGAGTCTAAATTATTGCGGTGCGTAACAGTTACCGTCGGACGGATGGCACGCGCACGCTTCTCCGTGGGCAGCCGCAATAAACTCTCGCAAAATACCGCAATCGGCTACCTTTTGACCGATATCGCATTGGTTTCGAAGTCCGGCGAGTTGTTT
>JAJZRT010000694.1:901-3352 GCA_021802595.1 Pseudomonadota bacterium | reverse complement strand
CGCTGCGGCCGCTGGCGCTCAGCGACTGGCCCAGCCGGTCCATCAGCAGCCGCCGGTTGGGCAGTCGGGTGAGCGCGTCGAAATAGGCCAGATTGCGTATCTGTTCCTCCACCCCCTTGCGTTCCGTGATATCGCGTACCAGACCCAGCACATACGCCTGCCCGGAAAACTCGAAATAATTGGCGTTGATTTCCACCGGGATGAGGTGTCCGTCGACGGCCTTGTGGCGGCTTTCGAATGTCATCGTCTTCCGGACCCTGATCCCGTCCCAGATGGCCCGCCACTGATCCGGCCGGGTGCAATTGGCGTCGACGTCGGTCACCTGGAATGTCAGGAGCGCCTCTCTCGGGTGACCGAGCACCCGGCATGCCTCGTCGTTCACATAGCGCAGGCAGCCCCGCTCATCGGCCAGGTAGGCCGCCTCCTTCACATGGTTGAGCGCGAAACTGACCAGCGCCAGCTCCTGATTGGCGCGTTCGCGTTCGGTGATGTCGCGCGAGATGCCGAGCACACCGAGCACCCTGCCATCGCGGTCGCGCAGCGGCGTCTTGAGCGTTTCGAGCAGGACGTTCGCTCCATCGTGGGCGAACGTGACCCATTCCTCGTTCTTGACGAGATGGCCTGCCGCCATGGCTTCCTCGTCCTTCCGGCGAAAGAATTCCGCCAGACCCGGCGCCACGAAATCGAAATCGGTCTTGCCCACGATGTCCGCCTCGCGCGCGCCGAAGAAGCGTTCGAAAGCCGGATTGCACATCAGATAGGTTCCCTGTGCATCCTTGAGCCACACGAGGTCGGGAACGGTACGCAGGATCAGGTTCTTTTGCTGCTCGCTTTCCTCCAGGTTGCGGGTGACGGTTTTCAGCAGATCATGCTCCCGCAACAGGGTGCTTTGCCTGAACATCGCCAGGGCGATGACGACCAATGCACCGAGGTCGACGGCATTGCTCACGGCCGGGGATACGCCGTCGTTGGGATCGGCCAGGATGACGGCCCCCGCCGAGCAGACCACGGCCCCCAGCGGCAGCAGGCGCAGGAAACCTTCGCACCGGCGCTCCCACACGGCATTGCGCGAGGGCTCGATGTTCCAATACAGCAGCGCCAGCCCCATCCCCGCCACCGAGAAGGAAAACAGGCTGTTGAACCAGGTCCCGTCGATGGTCGCGCCTTCCAGCGCCATCGCATTCCAGACCATCCAGCATATGCCCGTGACGCCCAGGCAGCCCAGGAACAGCCCGTAGCTCCAGGACAATTTCAGCCGCAGGGTCGGCACGGCGATCAGGCCGATGCAGACCGCCGCAAACAGGCTCACCGGGTACGCCACCAGCACGCCCAGGGGCAGCCATGCCGTATCCCCGCGCCTGGGCAGATACAGCACCAGGACCAGTGTCAGGGCCGCGATGGCCAGCGTCGCGGCATCCAGCACTAGGGTCTTGCGCTGGACCCGGTCGGCCAGCCGGAAGGCCTCGACCAGCAGCCCGGCGGCAACGCAGGGCCCCAGGCACAAATAGAAGAGATCGGACGGCGACGGGAAGCCGCGATAGCCGACCGCCGTTTGCACGTCCCAGATGATCTGGCCAGCCGCATACCCCGTCAGGCCGATTGCGATCCAGCGCAGGCCCCGGACGCTTGCCGCCGGCGCCGAACGCAGGCCGACCCAGGCCAGAATCGCCGCCAGGGCGGTGCCCGACGTCCAGTGCAGGTTGTCGAAGAAGCGAAGCCAGTGCGCGTCCTGCGCGAGGCGGATACCGAGCACGCCGGCAAGCAGTCCTATCAGCCCGGCGACCAGCACAAGCGGCATGGGCAATAACGCTTTGCCCCGGCTATCCTGATTCATCGATTGAACATTCTCCCCAAGCCCTTCGTGTGGCCGCCGCCGATCCCGCCTGCCAGGCAGCCGGCACCCTCTAAGATTAGCGGATAAACCACTTTCTTAGCATGGTAATTCATGCGCCCCCTGGGTGGGGAGGTAAAGAATGCGTCACTGGCCCGCTGGGTCCAGGCCCTGCCGGTCTACTGACCCGCCACCTGATTCACTTCGAACACCGCATCGATGCCCTGCCCGTTCCAGCGGTATTCCAGGTAGGCGGCATGCAGGCAGTTTTTCACGATCCCGGTACGCAGCGCCGCCAGGCATTCGCCGCCGGGATGACGCACCGAGGGATAGAGGATGCCTTGTGCGCCCCCTGCCCTGAGCATGCGGCCGATGCCCTGGGCACGGCCGTAGTCGTCGGGGTCGACGATGCGGGGATCGGTCCGGCTGGCCTTGCGCAGGTCGGTCGCCTGTCCCTTCGCTTCGACGGTGTAAAGCCGCATTTGCAGGCGCATCGGCGGCTCGGCGGTGGCAGCCATGAAGCGGGCCGCGTGGTGACGGGTTTCGGCGATGGCGGTGTCACGCGTGCGGGCGCAATAGAAGACGCCGTAGCTGCCGTCGCTGAAGCGGCTGCCCTGCGG
>JAJZRT010000694.1:0-891 GCA_021802595.1 Pseudomonadota bacterium | reverse complement strand
CGCTCGAACAAGCCGACGGCAGGAAAACGGCTGGGGATGACCCGGAAGGCCGGATTCCAGTCGATGCGCCTGGCCGGGTAGTTCAAGCCCAGCCGCCTCGACTGGCGTCGAGGTACTGGCGCACCGCCACCAGGTCGGCGACGTTGCCGCCGAGCATGCGGTCGAGCGCGCTTTGGCCGCCGAAGAGCGGCGCGGCGTTGGGCTTCTTCACCCAGGCATCAGCGGCATCGGCGGCCGGCAACAGGATCTGCAGCGCCTTGTAGATGCCCAGGAGACAGGACAGGCGCTCGAGGGTGTCGCGCCTGAGATCGGCAGTCTCGGGCGCGGCTTTCCACTTGAAGAAGGTCGAACGCCCCGGTGCGCCCAGCAGCACCCTTTGTTCATCGGTGTCGAGCCCCCAGTCGCGCGCGATGTTGAAGAACGCGCGCAGCCCCGCCGCGGAGAGGGCCCGGGTATCAGGTTTCGGCTGCGTACGGGGAGTGCGGGCTGGGGCAGGCATGGCGGCGAAGAATGCAAAAAAGGATGATTTTGTAAAAATAGTCCATTTATGGACTTCAGGCAAATACGCCCGACGGCTCGTGTCCCGGCCGCAAAGCCTGCCTGCCCCCTAGCCCACCCGCCCGCTCGCGAACAGGGCCGGGATATCGAGCAGGATGCCCTGTCCGTCGTGCAGGGCCGCGATCTCGGCGAGGTGTTCCTGCCGAAAGCGGGCAAGATCGGCTTCCCCGAGCTGCGCGACCAGGCCGCGAAACCCGGCGTACCAGACCACGCGCCACCAGGCTTCGGCATCGTCCAGCCGGTAGCCGATCGGGTGGCGCCTGACCTCCACGTCGCGCAGCCCGGCGCCCTCGAAGAGCGCCTCGAACTGCGCCTCGGTGCAAACCTTTTAGA
>JAJZRT010000693.1:3070-3353 GCA_021802595.1 Pseudomonadota bacterium | reverse complement strand
GTGCCGGAGGACGAGGGTTACGTCGTCGACTTTTTCAACGGCATCGACGCGATCTTCACGCAAACCGGTGCGCAGGTGCTGACCGGCAAGGTGGTCGGCGATCCGCCGGTGTCGCCCGCCGTGATGACCCGCAACTTCCTCGACGACGTGCTGGCCTTCCTCGCCCGGATGGCGGAGCGCGACCCGGCCGCCGCCTGCGATCACCATGCCCCGACGCCGGCGGCCGCCGATGCCGCCTACCACGACATGGCCGAGCTGTTCGGCTTCAAGCCGGCCGACAACC
>JAJZRT010000693.1:0-3060 GCA_021802595.1 Pseudomonadota bacterium | reverse complement strand
TCCCCTGCACGGCGCGCATAGCGAAGCCGACTGCTTCGCGAATTTCGCCGGCCGGGTCAACAGCTTCTTCTACGGCGAGCATCCGACGCGCATTTCCGGTTACGTCCCTGGCGACCTGTTCGCCAGCGTCCAGCCGGCGCGCACCGTGTATGCCGGCAACTATGTCTTCCGCCCGGCAGCGCTGGAGTACTTCATTCCCTTCGCGACGCTGCGCCTGCGCATGTCCGGCCCGACGCTGGGCCGCATCGTGAAATCCGAACTCGGCCCGCGCTTCGTCTCCGCCAATCTGCCGATGCTGCACAAGCGCACGGTCGAAAGCGGCGGGCAGTCGGAGTTCCGGCCCGGCATCGAGACCACTCAGGCCACCATCGACATGAGCGGCGAGTTCGAGCGCCAGTTTTACGGCGACGTGATGCTGTTTGCAGTCGAGCGGCTGGCTGGCGAGTGCCGCGCATTGAGCCGTCCCGCCAGCGCCGACTTTGGAGCGACTTTGGACGCGCTGCGCGAAGAAATGCTGAACCGCTACAACGAACGCCAGCAGGCCATCCTGCACAGGCTCGATGATCTCGATGCGCACCTCGCCGATCCTGCCCGCTGGTGGAACCTTTCACCCGAACAGGCCGCCGGTTTCCGCCAGTTCGCCGCCAACGTGCGGCGCAACTTCGGCGCGGCCTCCTCAGGACACGCCCGCATCAACGACGCGGCGAACTGGACGCAGTGGCGCGGCCGGCTGCTGGACGCCCTGGCGCATTACCGGGAAGACCGCGCCGCATGGTCGGAACTCATCTAAAAGTTTTGCTGCACCGCCGGCAACGGCCGCAGCGTTATGCTTTTCTGGAGGACCTGCTGGCGACGCAGGCGCTGAGCCGCGAGGCACTGCTGCGCAAACAGCGCGCCGACCGCGACGCGATCGTGCGTTTCGCCCGGGACAACACGGGCTATTACGCGCAGCACTGCGCCGACAGCGATGATTTCGACGCACTGCCGATCCTGCGCAAGGAAGACGTGGTGGCACACCTGCCCGCAATGCTGGCGCGCGGCCACGACCCGCGCACGACGCCGATCGGCTACACCGGCGGTTCGACCGGCAAGCCGCTGGCCTTCTTCTACGACGAGACCAAGCACGAACTGATGCGCGCCGGCATGATGCGCAGCTACATGCTCTCGGGCTGGCTTCCGGGCCGGAAGATCCTCAATTTCTGGGGCGCGCGGCAGGATACGGTGAGCGGCGGGGTATTCGGCAACTCGTGGTGGGATGATTTCGTCGCGGCGGAAAGGACCCTTCCCGCGCACGAGATCGACGCAGCAAAACTGCACGGGTGGGTGGATTTCATCCGGCGCTACCGGCCGACGCTGCTGCAGGGCTATGCGTCGATTCTCGCTGCGCTCGCCCGCTTCGTTCTCGACGAAAAACTGTCCATGCCGGCCAGCCTGATCGGCGTGTATTCGACCGCCGAAGTGCTGACCGCCGGCCAGCGCGAAACCATGGAACGCGCCTTCGGCTGCAAGGTGTTCAACCAGTACGGCAGCCGCGAGATTCCCAACATCGCCTGCGAGTGCCGCCACGGCAACATGCACGTCTGGACCGATATGGTCTGGCTGGAATCGTTCGGTGGCGAACTACTTGTGACCTCGCTGACCAACCGGCTGATGCCGATGCTGCGCTACGCCAACGGGGATTGCGGCGATCTGCTGGAAGGCGCATGCGGCTGCGGACTGCCCTTCCCCTTGATGGCGATGGGCCTGTGCCGGCAGAACGACCTGATCCTCGCGCCGGACGGGCGGCGCCTGCACCCGTCCCTGTTCAACCGCCTGCTCTACGGAATGACCGGGGTTGCCCAGTATCAGTTCGTGCAGGACAAGCCCGGCTGCATCGCGCTGAACCTGCTGGCCGCCGCACCACTGGAGCCCGCCGTGGCGGAGAGGCTCAGGCAGGCCGTGCGCGACGCGACGGGCCTGCGGCTGGAGCTTGTCTATGTCGATGCGCTCGAGCGCACGACTTCCGGCAAGCACCGCTTCGTCATCAGTCGGCTTTAATCAGGGCTTCTTGTCGCCGCAGCTCTCGTCTTCGCAGAAGCCGAGGCCGGAGTCCTCCTCGTTGATGCCTTCCTCCATCATCTGGCGCTCGTATTCGGCGCGCTTGGCGGCGGCTTCCTTCTCGAGTTCCTCCTGACGCTTGTTCCACTTCTCGCGCCGCTCCTTGGCGATATCGTCGTTCAACGGAATCGTGTTCTCGCCGAACAGCACCTGCTTGAGGTAGCGGAAGGAAAACTGCAGCAGATTGACGTCGTCGCTGAGGATCCGCGTCCACTCTTCCTCGGGCAGCACGAACAGTTCCTTGAACACCGAGCTATCGACGAAGGCGCGGAAGGTGTCGATGTCGTAGCAGGCCATGAAGAACAACTGGCGGCTCTTGAGCGAAGGGGCACCGACGGCGGGGCCGGAGGACTTCTTCTTGAGGATCAGCTGGCGCCAGCCGCGGGCAAGCTCGTCGTACTGGTCGACGCCCTGCTCCTTGCGATACTCGCCGACCGTCAGCTTGCGGTCGACCTCATGGCCCTTGCAGTGGTCTTCCTTGACGAGGGCATAGGACTGGGTGTCGGTGAATTCGTCCTGCCGGCGCATCGACAGCAGGGCGACCGGGTAATAGCGGCAGGCGGTGGGGCGATCTTCGTAGACGCCGCAGCCTTCGGGCTGCATGAAACGACAGGCGGTGCCGTTTTCCACCGGGCGCAACTTGACGCCGACGATGCTGTCCTTTTCGATTTCGTAGGGCACCGTGTAGTCGCGCAGGAACACGGTGGAGCTGATGCCCAGCCGGTTCTTCAGGCGCACGATGTCGTAGGGCGTCAGCGAAATGTCGATGTTCGCGCAGCAGGCGTTCCAGCAGCCGATGCCCTTGTGGCAGGAAAACTGGATGACATGGTCTTCGCCGATCTGCTGCGGCATGACGGGACTGTTCGGGAACGGTACATCGGGCGGCATCGTATTGGACATCGTGAAAAACCTCGTGACGACAGGGGTTGCGAATCATGCAAATGAAACAGGCCGGTAGCCTTC
>JAJZRT010000692.1:930-3355 GCA_021802595.1 Pseudomonadota bacterium | reverse complement strand
CGCATTTCAACCGCGCTCGGCCTGGAAAAACGCGAGGCGCGCCTGGAAGCGCGGGTACTCGCCGCATTTGCCTGGGATGTGGCCCCGGCCTGGCTGATTGCGCACGACACCGACCCGCTGACCGAGGCGCAAAGCGCGCAATTCGAGATGCTGTTGGCACGCAGGCTGTCCGGCGAACCGGTCGTCCACCTCACGGGCACGCGGGAATTCTACGGTCGCAGTTTTCAGGTGTCGCCCGACGTCCTGATCCCGCGTCCCGATACCGAACTGCTGGTCGAACTGGCGCTTGCGCGCATGCCCCCCGGCCAGGCTGTGAAAGTGCTCGATCTCGGTACCGGCAGTGGCTGCATCGCCATCACCCTGGCGCTGGAACGTCCGCTTGCACAGGTTACGGCAGTGGATCGTTCCGCCGCCGCGCTGGCCATTGCCCGGCACAATGCCGACATTCTCGACGCTCGTGTCGAGTTCCTGAACAGCGACTGGTTCGACGCACTTTCCGGACGACGCTTCGACCTCATCGTCGGCAACCCGCCCTACATCGCCGCCGCCGACCCCCATCTGACGCACGGCGATGTGCGCTTTGAACCCCTGGATGCGCTGGCCGCCGGACCTGACGGCCTGGAAGACCTGCGCCAGCTGGCGGCGGCGGCCGGCGCCCACCTCCAGCCCGGCGGCGCGCTGCTGCTGGAACACGGGTACGACCAGGCCGACGCCGTCCAGGCCTTGTTGCAGTCCGCGGGTTTTCGTCATGTCCAAAGCTGGCCGGACCTGTCGGGCATCCGCCGTGTCAGCGGCGGCGATCTGTCGGAATAATTTACACTCGCTCGCGTCACAGCCTCCTCAGGATCACCGCATTACCCGCCCGATGGGCATTTCAGGCCGGGCGGTGTATATTTGGTGCGATTCTTGCTGCATCCGGGATGACTCCAAATAATGATCGAGGCAAGCCATGTCTGACCTGACCCCCGAAACCCCCGACACTCCGCCCGCAGCCGCTCAAAACGACACGGTCGACCAATCCCGCCGCAAGCTGACCGGCGCCGCGCTGGGCGTGTCTGCGGTTTTCACGCTGGCGAGCCGCCCGGTATGGGCCAATCAGTGCAGCATTTCCGGCATGGCATCCGGCAACCTGTCTGCCCCCAAAGTCACCTGCGAGGGCTGCACGCCGGGCTACTGGATGCAGTGCCAACATCTCGATTCCTGGGTCGGCTTCACAACAAGCGATTTGTTCAACACGGTATTCGGCGTCACCCAGTACATCAACCCGAAAACCAACCAGCCCTACACCCTGCTTCAGGTTCTGGGCCTGCAGGGAAACGGCAACTGCACGCCGGATGCCACCCAGCCGAACTGCAGCCTCAAGCCTCATGGGAACGCCATCGGCAACATGGGATGCGACCCCATTTCGGTCAACCTGGGTTTCCATGCCGTCGCCGCGCTGCTGAACGCAGCCAATCCCGCCGTCAACTTTGGCTATACAACAGGAGAGCTCATTGCGTTCTTCAAGGCCAACTACCTGACGAACCCCAGCGGGCTGAAAGACTCCCTCGCCATGCTGAACGAGCGCACCTGCCCGTTGAACTGATGCGATGATCCGTGTCTCGCCGCCGCCGTCACGTCTATTGAAAATCTGGGGAGACGAAGCGGTCGTCTACGATGCGGCATCCGGCGACACGCACTACCTGAAGCCGCTGACTCTGGCGCTTTACCAGATCTGCCGCGATCATCCCGAATACACTTCAACCGAGCTTGCAACCGCACTGGCAGCCCATTTTGCTGTGACGGCAACGCCACAATTGCAGGAATTGGCGGACGACGCATTCCACAGCCTGCACAAAATCGGCCTGCTGGAATCCGCATGAAATTGCTGCAACTTCCCCGCGCCGAATTGCGTCGGCAGCTGGCCGGTGCCGGCGTCTGGATGCGCACCGGCCCGTTTTCGCTCAAGCTGCAATCACGCGTTCCGTCGGTCGCCGACGGCCTCGCCGAGCTGTATGGCCAGTTCGAGGTGCGCAATACGCACGAGGCCTTTGCCGACTTCCATGTGTCGGTGAACCCCCCAGCCACCCTGCGGCGCTGGCTGCGCCCCCAGGTGAATTTTTCATTCGACGGCATGCATCCCTTCAAGCCGCTGCCACGCGACCAGGCGTTCCCGATGCTGGAGTGGGGACTCAACTGGTGCGTGTCGACGCAGGCGCATCATTACCTCATCATCCACGCCGCCGTGGTCGAAAAGAACGGCCTGGCCGCGATCCTGCCGGCGCCGCCGGGTTCCGGCAAAAGTACGCTGACCGCGGGACTGGTGTTGTCGGGCTGGCGCCTTCTGTCCGACGAACTGACCCTGATCAACCGCAAAACCGGTCTGATCCAGCCTTTGCCGCGTCCGGTCAGCCTGAAGAACCAGTCGATCGACATCATTCGGCTG
>JAJZRT010000692.1:0-920 GCA_021802595.1 Pseudomonadota bacterium | reverse complement strand
ACATGCGCCCTCCGCGCGACAGCGTATTGCGCCAGCACGAAACGGCACGTCCCGGCTGGGTGATTTTTCCGAAGTGGGAAGCCGGCGCGGCGACCGCCCTCACGCCCCGATCGCAGGCCCAGACCTTCATGTTCCTGGCGCAGAATGCATTCAATTACAGCCATCTGGGTGCCGATGGCTTCCGCGTGGGCGCAGCGCTG
This sequence comes from Pseudomonadota bacterium, assembly GCA_021802595.1. Next base: position 720 of record JAJZRT010000692.1, on the reverse strand, counting down.
ATCGACCAGACGCACTGCTACGACTTCCATTACAGCGACCTGCGCGAGGCCATCGCCACTTTTGATCGTCTCGCGGAACGCCGGGCTTCCTGAACCCATGAAGGCCCTGTCCCGCGACCTGCTCACCCGCACCCTGCGCTCGCCCGAGTCCATTCGCCGCTTCTCGATGAGCGAGTGGGACACGCTCGTGCGCCAGGCACGGACGGCGGGCTTGCTGGCGCGGCTGGCCCATCGCCTCCAGCAGCACGGCCAGACTGCCTCTATCCCGGCGGTCGTCCGCTGGCATTTCGATGCCGCCGAAACCCTGGCTGACAAGCAGCGGACGGCCGTGCGCTGGGAATTGCACCAGATCCGCAAGGCGCTGCGTGACCTCGGCGGCCCGCTGATCGTGCTCAAGGGCGCCGCCTACGTGGCGGCCGACCTGCCTGCTGCGGAGGGCCGGCTGTTCAACGATATCGACATCCTGGTGCCGCGCGAGTCCCTGCCACAGGCCGAATCCTCGCTCAGGCTGGCCGGCTGGCACGCCACCGGCCTCTCCGAATACGACAACCGCTACTACCGCCGCTGGATGCACGAAATCCCGCCCATGCAGCATGTCCAGCGCGATACGGTGATCGACGTCCATCACGCGATCCTGCCCGACACGGCGCGTTACCACCCCGACTCCGCCAAACTGCGCAGCCGGGCCGTCGCGGTGGACGGCCTGCCCGGCATCCATGT
>JAJZRT010000691.1 GCA_021802595.1 Pseudomonadota bacterium | reverse complement strand
CAAGCGCCTGGTCGAGCACAAGAAGGACGTCGTGATCCTGCTGGATTCCATCACCCGGCTGGCGCGTGCCTACAACACCGTGCAGCCCGCGTCCGGCAAGGTGCTGACGGGCGGCGTCGACGCCAACGCGCTGCAGAAGCCGAAGCGCTTCTTCGGCGCCGCACGCAACATCGAGGAAGGCGGCAGCCTCACCATCATCGCGACCGCGCTGATCGACACCGGCAGTCGCATGGACGACGTGATCTACGAAGAATTCAAGGGCACCGGCAACCTGGAAATCCATCTCGACCGCAAGATGGCCGAGAAGCGCCAGTACCCCGCGATCAACGTCAACCGCTCCGGTACCCGCCGCGAGGAACTGCTGCTGCCGCACGACATCCTGCAGAAGGTGTGGGTGCTCAGGAAGCTGCTGTATCCGATGGACGACATGGAGGCGATGGAATTCCTGCTCGACAAGATCCGCGCCGCGAAGAACAACAACGAGTTCTTCGATTCCATGCGACGGGGGTGAGCGGGGACGGGCTTGATTCGCCTCCGCGGCTCCGCTATACTCCCGCGTTCTCCGAATTCGACCCGAAGGAATTGCCATGAAAGCCGGCATCCACCCCGATTACAAAGAAGTGACCGTGAACTGCTCCTGCGGCAGCACGTTCGTTACCCGTTCCACGCTGGGCAAGGACAAGCTGCATGTGGAAGTCTGTGCCTCCTGCCATCCGTTCTATACCGGCAAGCAGAAGATTGTCGACACGGCGGGTCGCGTCGAGAAGTTCCGCCAGCGTTATGGCATGAAGTAAGCGGGTCCTGCGCGAATGTGCGCATGCAATCCAAAGCGGCCTCGGCCGCTTTTTGCATTTTTGCGGTGCGACAACGGTATCATTTCGTCCGCCGCATCCTGACAACGAGGCTGACGTGACTCTCCGAGCTTTTCGCCGCATCGCCGTGATCGTCCTGGGGGCGCTGGTGCTGGCCCACTGCGCGCGCAATCCGGTCGGCGAGGACAGGGGCTCCGTGCCGCTGTCCGAGCAGCAGGCGCTGCAGATGGGTGCGCAGGCCCAGGAGGACGTCCTGAAGGCCTACGCCGTCCTGGATGATCCTGCGCTGCAGGCTTACGTCAACGAGGTGGGCCAGCGGCTGGCAAGACAGAGCCGGCGCCCGGATCTGCCCTGGCATTTCACCGTGGTCGACAGTCCCGATGTCAACGCCTTTTCCCTGCCCGGCGGCGATGTTTACATCACGCGCGGGCTCCTGGCGTACCTGAATTCCGAGGCCGAACTGGCGAGTGTCGTTGGTCACGAGATCGGCCATGTCGTCGCACGTCACGGCCTGCGCCTGCAAGGCGCGGTCACCGCGTCAGACGCAGGGCCGGGGTCGGTTCTGCGGCCGGAGGCGGACCATCCGGCGGACGCTGCCTGGTTGCAGACGCTGGCACGGACGCGGACCGCCGGCTACGGCCGCGAGCGCGAGCTGGAAGCGGATCGGCTCGGCGCCGAATACTTGGCGCGGACGGGCTACAACCCGCAGGCGATGATCGAAACCATCGGAATTCTGAAAAACCAGGCGCAGTTCTCCGCCGAACAGGCCATCCGCAACCGGCAGCCGCCGCGCGCCACCTACCATGGCATCGTCGATATGCAAGCCGGCAACGACGACGCGCTCAGGCGGGAGGTGGCGCAAGCGACACCGTACCTCACGGCCAGTCCGCGCGAGGGCCGTGCCGACTACCTGCAGAAGATTGCAGGGCTGGTTTTTGGCGACAGCCCCGATCAGGGCGTGGTCCGCAACAACGCGCTGCTGCACCAGAAACTCGGCCTGACGCTCCAGTTCCCGGCGGGCTGGCGGGTGCAGAACCGTCCCGACCGGGTCGTGGCGACAAGCCCGGACGGCGGGGCCCTGGTCGAGCTGGAACAGGGTCCTAAGAACGACCATCCGCTGGAGACGTTGCAGCGGGGCGTCAGGCTGGATACGGGTGCGCGCTACGACAGCGGGCACCTCGGCGGCTATCCGGCCGCATTCGCTGCGGGTGCGCAGCAGGGCCGGCCGGTGGTGGTGGCGGTCGTGGTATTCAACGGCACGCAATACCTGATTGCCGGCATGACCCGGGATGCGTCCACCTACGAACGCGAGCGTGGCGCCCTGCGTGCGGCGATCAACAGCTTCCATGCAATCACGCCCGCCGAGACGCTGGCCGCGAAACCCCGCGCGTTGCAGCTGATCACGGCCCGGCCCGGCTTGACGATGGCCGCGCTGGCGCGGCAGTCGCCGCTGGAGGGCGACGACGCGGAGGGCCAGCTGCGCCTGCTGAATGCGCTCTACCCCGATGGCGAGCCCACGACGGGCCGGCTCCTCAAAATTGTTCAATAAGCCCGCGCTTCCCCTTCCCCGGCTCGGGCTGCTGCTGCTCTGCGTCGCCTGGTTGCTGCCCGGGCTGATCGGCCATGCGCCCTGGAAAGGCGGCGACGGCGAGCATTTCGTGCAGCTGTGGCAGCTGATGAAGAACGGCGCGGCCCCGCAAGCCGTATCGGCCATGCCCCTGTATTACTGGGTCGCGACGGCCACCGCCTGGCTCACCTCGGCCTTCCTTCCCCTGGCCGACGGCGCGCGGCTGGCTTCGGGGCTGTTCATCGCCCTGGCGCTGTTTTTTGTCGCGCGCGCGGCCCGCGCGCTGTATGGCGAGGAATCGGCGTGGGCCGCCGCGCTCACCTTGCTGGGGTGCATGGGCCTGCTGGTGCGCGGCCATGAACTCAATGCGGCGACCGCCCAGTTCGCTGCCGCCGCGATCATGCTGTACGGCCTTGCCGCGCTGCCCCAGGCGCCGCGCAGCGGCTGGGCGCTGGGCGGCGGCGCCGTGCTGATGCTGCTCGCGGGCGGCGCGGCGGAAGCGGTCCTGTTCCTGCTGCTTGCCGGCCTGTTGCCCCTGCTGCTGGAAGCGTACCGTACCCCGGCGGCGCGGCGCGCGCTGGCCTGGGGTGTCGGCGTGGTGCTGGTCGCGGGCGCGGCATGGCTGGCGTATCTCGCCACCCAGTCCATCTCCCTCAAACTGGCGCTCAACCTGCCGCGCTGGCTTGGCAAGGGGGCGCTGCATCCGGCCTTCTACCTCGGCACCCTCGGCTGGTACGCCTGGCCGGCCTGGCCGCTGGCGGCCTGGGCGATTTACCGTGGCCGGCGCCAGTGGCGTACCCCGGGTATCGTGCTGCCGGCCGGCGCCCTGCTGGCGCTGCTGATCCTGTATGTCTTTGACACCGATCCCGGCGAGGAACAGGGTCTCATCCTGCTGCTGCCGCTGGCCTTGCTGGGCGCGAGCGGGCTCTTGACCCTGCGGCGCGGCGCCGCCTATGCCCTGTTGTGGTTCGGCATC
>JAJZRT010000690.1 GCA_021802595.1 Pseudomonadota bacterium | reverse complement strand
ATCAGCTCACGACCCTGCGCGAGCGTCTCGCGCAGCGGCGATTCGACGTGCTGTTCGTCAACGCGGGGACGGTCAACCGCCATCGCGACGACACGATGGCCGGCATCACGCAGGACGAGTTCGTCCATGTCATGGTGACGAATGCGCTCGCCCCGATGCGGACGATCGAGACGCTCGGCGGACTCGTCACCGAGACCGGGCTGCTGGGCATCATGTCGTCGGGCCAGGGCAGCGTGACCCACAACGTGCAGGGCGGCCGAGACCTGTATCGAGGGTCGAAGGCGGCCCTGAACATGTTCATGCGCAGCTACGCCGCCCGCCATGCCGCCAGCCGCCGCGCGTTGCTGTTGCTGGCGCCCGGCTGGATCCGCACCGAGCTGGGTGGACCCGACGCGCCGTTCACGCTGGAGCAGACCATTCCGGAGCTCGTGGACACGCTGCTCGACAAGCGCGGCCGACCCGGTCTCGAATACCTGGACCGCCAGGGCAGGGTGGTGCCGTGGTGAACGCATCCCCGCACAATAGCGCGGGTCCACCGCAGATTTACCGCAGCGCGTCCACCGAAAGTCCGACCTTGCGCAAGTTGCCTTCGACGGTGTCCGTCTCGGCACGGACCTTGGCGTTGTAGCCATCGGGCCCGATCCCGGCGGGTAAATGCTGGCTCAGCACGAAGTCCGGACGCGGATGCGTGTCGACGTACAGCGCGACCTCGAAGGCCTCCTTCTCGCTCAGGTGCGCGTTGCCCAGCGGCATGTTGCCCTTCACCCAGGTCGCCAGCTTGACGACGTTGGCCAGGCCGGCCCCGGCGTTGTAGCTTTCCTTGCCCCACAGCGGGGGAAAGGTGCCGGGGATCCCGCCTCCGCTGGCCTGGTGGCAGGCGGCGCAGTTGGCCGCATACACCTTCTTGCCGGCGATGAAGTCAGCGTGCGATGCCGATGCGAGCATCGGCGCGTAGGGCGAGGCGCCCTTGGCGGGCGTTGCGCCGTAGAGCGGCTTGCCGCGGTCCAGCCAGGCGATGTAGGCGGCCATGTCGACCGTGACCGGGCTGTCGGGGTTGGGGCGCATTCCGTTCATGCTTCGCATGAAGCAGTTGTCGATGCGGTCCTCCAGCGTGAGGACCGTGTTCTCGCGCTTGGAATAGCCGGGGAACTTGGTCGCGGTGAGCAGGAAGTTCCCCGGGTTGTGGTTGTTCCCGGCGTCGGTGTGGCAGCTTGCGCAGTTCAGTGCATTGCCGACGTAGGCCTTGACCTGCGGGTCCGTCTGGGTGTGCGTGATCATCTCGTAGCCGCGCTGCACGGCCTCGCCGAGCGGTCCCCCGGGCAGCCCCTGCAGGCCGGCGGCCAGGGCCAGCGCGGGGGTCGGGAGCATGGCTGCGGCAACGAGCGATCGGCGCAACATCGCGGGGCCTCCGTGGGGCCGTGCGGTGGCGACTCCGCGCTTACTTGATGTAGTGGTAGCCATAGGCCTGCAGCTCCGGAATGGTGCCGACGATTCCGGGGGTCAGCACGGCCCCCGGAATGAGGTGATTGGTCAGTTCGGCAGCGAACTCCTCGTGCCCCAGCTTGTCGGGATTCACGCCTTTCCTGATCAGCGCGCCGCTGAATTCCCAGATCGCGTTGTGGCAGGCCAGGAAGACCACGCCGCGGCGCTGCAGCACCGTTACCGAATTGTCCGCGGGGGAGTAGGCGCCGGCGGGGTTTTCGAAATCGGCCGCGGGAACCTTGGCCGCGGCGGGCGTGTCGAGGTAGGGGTTGTCCGAGCCCTTCGCTCCGGTCAGTTCGGCGAAGCGGTACTTTTTCCAGAGGTAGTCGTCGTACAGCGCCAGGTGGGCCGATCCGTGGGTGGCCGAAGTCACCAGGAAGTCGGGGTGCCCCCAGGACCAGATCTGCGCGTTCAGCGCGTTGCGCATCAGGTTCAGCCAGGGGCTCTTGATGTCGGTGTTGTCCCAGACCTGGCGCGGGCCGCCGGCGTAGGCCTTGAGCAGGCCGATGGCTTCGTGGTCCCATTGATCAGGCTTGGTGAGGATCATGGGCACGGTCTTGAAATCCCGGCGACGCGGGGCGGCATCCAGATGCGCATGCAGCCTGGCCAGGCTGGCGGCACGCGGCAGCGCCAGGTCCACCGGCGGCACGGCGGATGCGGAGGCGATGGCGCGGTTGGCCTCGACCAGGCCGCCGAAGGCGGCTGCCGCGGCACCGGCACGTGAGAAGAGTTGGCGACGATTGATCACGGCGAAACTCCGTGGAGTATGTGCGAGGGGCTCCACTATGCGCCGCGCGATCGCCCGGCGTCCAACGCAAAGTTCCGGCGTGACCGATCTGGTAATTCGCTAAATAAGTGTATGCTGATATTGCGCTTGCGGCGGCAGGCCCGGAGGCCTTCGGCGTCGATCCCGAAGCGCCGGGCGGCGAGATCGGTGTTCACTCCCCGTCACGCGCCAGGCGCTTCGCCGCTTCGATGTCCCGCGCCTGGGAGCCCTTGTCGCCACCGCAGAGCAGGATCACCAGCGTCGTGCCTCGCTGCAACTCGCGCTCGCCATGCGTGCGCGCCTGCTTGACGTGCATGTCCAGGCAGAACGCGCATCCGTTGAGCTGTGAGGCGCGAATATCCACCAGCAGCGCCAGGTCGTGGTCCATGCGGAACGCGTTGTTGAAGGACAGGTAGCGCTGGAACAGCTCTGCGGCGAGGCGCGCGTACTCGAGCCGTGGTTTCATCGAGGAAGTGGACATCGCCTGCCTGGTCGATGGAGGGGGATACGCTCATGACGACGCCGGGGGAGCGCTTGTGACACGGCCGCCCGCTTGGGCGGCCTCTCCAAGCCAGCGTGCACCCAGGTCTCAGCCCGGATGCGGTGCGCGCGGCAAAGCGGCTTCTCAACGGCGCTCTTCTTGGCAGTGCGGCAGAGTCGCTCGAGGCCGAGACACGCGAGCAGGAGCGCCTCCTGGGCTCGCCAAACCAGGTGGAAGCGCTCGACGCGATGCGTGAGAAGCGCCCGCCGCGATTTGGTGGGCCGCGGCTCTGATCTCCCTGCGGCGCAGCGCGTAATCCATGAACGTGGCGGGCTTGTGTCGGGTAACCCCGAGGATGGTGTTCGTCACAACGCCCCCTTCGCCTTCTCGCATGCCGGCCAGCATGGGCGCGGCATGCACAGTGATCTGCTGGCCGGGGATGGCCCGCGCGGCCAGTTCGAAGTCTTCCCACGTTCCCGGCACGCGCAAGTGGGCTGCCACCGATCAACGTGGCGGACGAATCACTGCCGCTCCGGAGGCCCGCGCGTGTGCGACGTAATCCTTGAAGCGTCTACCAGGCTCATCGGGAAATCTGCACGAAAGCAATTCGATGGAACGGATGCGGT
>JAJZRT010000689.1 GCA_021802595.1 Pseudomonadota bacterium | reverse complement strand
GTTCATGCCGGGTCCGGCTGCCGCCACCCACAGCATGTCCTGCTTGGGGCGGCGCAGGCGGCCGAAATTGACCGGTACCGGCTTGGCCCAGCCGAACAGGATCATGCCGCCGCCCAGCAGCTTGCTGGTCAGCAGGATGACCAGCGGCACCAGAATGGTCCCGACCGGATCGATGTGCTTGAGCGGATTGGCGGTGATGCGCCCCGCCGCCGCCGCGGTCATGTCGCCGAAGAAACGCGCCACGTAGCCGTGCGCGGCTTCATGCAGGGTGATCGCAAAGATCACCGGCAAGGCAAACACCACGATTTTCTGGATCAGCGTGAGTTCCATGCGCGATCAGGCCTCGAAACCCGCGGTATCGCCCTTGCCGTAGCGCAGCACGGCCGGCGTATCCGTGGTGAGATCGACAACCGTCGTCGGCGTGAGGCCGCAGGCGCCGCCGTCGATGACGAGGTCGACTTGGTGTTCCAGGCGTTCGCGGATCTCCCACGGCTCGGTCAACGGTACGTCTTCACCATACAACATCAGCGTGGATGACAGGATGGGTTCGCCGAGTTCGGCCAGCAGCGCCTGCACGATGGGATGCGCAGGCACCCGGAGGCCGATGGTGTCGTGCTTCTTGTGCAGCAGGCGCTTCGGCACTTCGCGCGTGCCGCGCAGGATGAAGGTGTAGGCGCCCGGCGTATGCGCCTTCAGGAAACGGAACTGGCTGTTGTCGACCTGGGCGTAGCGCCCGAGTTCGGACAGGTCGCGGCAGATCAGCGTGAGGTCGTGTCCGGTATCGAGTCCGCGTACCGACAGCAGCCGCATCGCCGCCTCCTTGTCGCCGACATGACAGCCCAGCGCGTAGCAGGAATCGGTGGGATAGACGATCACGCCGCCGCGCTTGAGGATGTCGACCGCCTGCTGGATCAGCCGGGGTTGCGGGTTGTCGGCATGGATATTGAAGAATTGCGCCATAAAATCGTCAGATCGTGAAAAGGGAACAATGCGCTTCGAATTCGGGCCAGTCCTGCCAGACCGGCGCGCAGTAATGCGGCAGCGCGGGCAGCCGGCCGATGTCGACACCCTCGCCCGGCGCGTGAAAATCCGCCCCGCGCGATGCCTTGAGACCGAACGCACGGGCCAGGTCGGCAAACTTGCCATATTCGGAAGGATGATGGCTGCCGGTGATGACCTCGATGCCCTCCCCGCCCAGCGCCCGGAAAGCGTCCAGCAGCAGGTGCAGCTCGCGCGCGTTGAACGCGTAGCGGCCCGGATGCGCAACCACCGCCATGCCGCCGCTGGCGCGAATCCAGCCGATGGCGTTTTCCAGGCTTGTCCACTGGTGCTCGACGTAGCCGGGATTGCCTCGCGTCAGAAACTTGCGGAACGCGCTGCGCATGTCGGGCGCATGGCCCTGTGCAACCAGCCAGCGGGCGAAATGCGTGCGCCCCACCATCTGCTTGTTGGCGGCATAGTCATACGCACCTTCGTAGGCACCGGTAATGCCGGACTGCGCCAGATCGGCCGCCATGCGCCGGGCACGCTCGATGCGGCCGAGTCGGATTTCGTGCAGGCCCGCAGCCAGCACGGGATGCGCCGGATCGATGCGCAGGCCCACGATGTGCACGGTGTGGCCGCCCCAGCTCACCGAGACTTCGACGCCGGGGATCAGCATCAGCCCGGCTGCGTCCGCGGCAGCCCGCGCAGCGGCAATCCCTGCCACGTCGTCGTGGTCGGTCAGCGCGAGCGCATGCACGCCGTTGGCTGCCGCGCGTGCGACCACCTCGGCAGGCGGCAATACGCCGTCAGACACATTGGAATGGCAATGCAGATCGATATTGAGCATCGAAACGGGGTCAGGCGACCAGCGCCAAAAGCGCTTGGTCAGGAGGGGGAATCATAGCAAAATAAGCAATCGCCCGAATTACGGCTGGCCGCATGGCCCGACCTTAATGAAAAAACTGCTGTTCGATCTCTTCCCCATCATCGTCTTTTTCATCGCCTACAAGATCGGCGATGCCAATGCCGAGGCCACGCGCGCCTTCATGGCCGGCCTCGGACTGCCGCAGCCCGTCCACACGGGCGAGAAGCCCGGCATCTATCTCGCCACCCTGGTCGCCATCGTCGCCAGCATCGGGCAGATCGCCTGGGTCAAGCTGCGCGGCCACAAGACCGACACCATGATGTGGGTCAGCCTGGGCATCATCGTGGTGTTCGGCGGCGCCACCCTGTGGCTGCACGATGAGAGCTTCATCAAGTGGAAGCCGACCGTGCTGTACTGGATCTTTGCTGCCATCATCCTCGGGTCCGCCGCATTCGGCCGCAACGTCATCAAGAGCGTGATGAAAGAGCAGATGGAACTTCCCGACGCCGCCTGGAGTCGGTTGAATGCGAGTTGGGGCGGATTTTTTGCCTTCATGGGGGTTGCAAATCTGTTTGTCGCCTTCAACTTCTCGACGGATGCCTGGGTGGATTTCAAGCTGTTCGGCAGCCTGGGGCTGATGCTGGTTTTTGTCATCGGCCAGAGCATGATGCTGACCCGGTATCTGGATAAAGCCGATCTGAACAAGGAAGAAAAGCAATAATGTTTTATGTCATCGTCGGTCAGGATGTGGCCGACAGCCTCGATCGGCGACTTGCCGCCCGTCCCGCCCATTTGGAACGCCTGCACGCCCTGCAGCAGGCGGGACGCCTGCTGCTGGCCGGCGCGTTTCCCGCGATCGACAGCAATGACCCCGGCGCCGCAGGGTTCACCGGCAGCCTGATCGTTGCCGAATTCGATTCCCTGCAGGACGCACAGGCGTGGGCCGCAGCCGACCCCTATGTGGATGCCGGCGTCTACGCCGGCGTCAGCGTCAAGCCTTTCAGGAAGACCTTTCCCGCATGAGCACCGCCGACCTGATCCGCCAGCGCCTCGCCGTACTGGAGCCCGAAACCTACACGCTGGAAGACGAAAGCGCCCAGCACAAGGGTCACGCCGGTGCGGCCTCGGGGGGCGGGCATTTCCGGCTCACCCTGGTGTCACACAAATTCCGTAATCTCTCCACGCTCGCCCGCCATCGGCTGGTATACGAAGCCATGGGCGAGCTCATGCAACGCGAAATCCACGCGTTGTCGATCACTGCCTTAACCCCGGAAGAACTCTGAAAGGAATCCGAATGCGTGTTGCACGTCTCTCCGCCCTGATTCTGCTGGCCCTCGCCCCGCTGGCGCAGGCGCAAACCCCCGCCCCCGCGGCCGCCGCCCCGGCCGCCGCCGCCGCCAACAAACCCCTGGCCGTGGTCGACGGCAAGCCCATCCCCGCCCTGTATGGCGATCTGGTCAAGCGCGAAATGGCCCAGGGCCAGCCCGACTCCCCGCAGCTGGAAGCCCGCGTCCGC
>JAJZRT010000688.1 GCA_021802595.1 Pseudomonadota bacterium | reverse complement strand
ATTATGAATCCGATGCTCTAACCGACTGAGCTACATCACCTTTTTCCGACGGGCAGGCGGCCGGAAAGCCGCGCATTGTAGCCGACCCGGGCCGCCCCTGTCAAAGCGGTCGGCCGGCCCGGAAGATGGCGTTCACTGCGGCCGCAGTTTGGCCAGTTCGTCGAGCAGGCTGATCAGCAGTTCGCGCCCCAGCGGCCCCATGCCGGCGACGAGCTGGTCGGCGTCGCGCTCGCCGTTGACCAGCCGCCGCATGCGTCCGCCCAGCAGTGCCATGTCGCCGCCTGCCTTCATCATCTGCTCGGCCATGTTGGCCAGCACGGACAGCGCCTGCGCGTCGCCGCGCGCCGAGGCGTCGATCAGCGCGGCGAGCCCCGGTGCGGCGCTGCTACCGTCCGGCTGGGCGTTCAGCGGCGGCAGCGTCGCCGGGTTGTCGAGGCCGCGCAGGATGGCGTCGAGCAGGATACCGTCCTCCTCGTCCAGCCCGAGCTTGATCGACGGATCGCGGCGACCGTTGATCACGTGGCGCAGCGCGCCGACCAGCCGGGCCCACCCGGCCTGCTCGGCGGCGTCGAGCTGCTTCATCAGGTCGGGCAGCTGGCTGCGGTCGCGCAACGCGTTGACGACGGTGTGGATGAAGGACGCGTGGACGCGCAGGACCTGTTCGACGGCGGGAGGCAGTTGGGCCATTTTATGTGAGCGGTGAGCGGTGAGCGGTGAGCCGATTGTCCGGTCAGGGCGCGGGATTGGCAATGGCGGGATGCCGGGGCACGTTTTCGATATGCCAGTGAGCGCTTGCCCACTCCAGAAGCGCGGCAGGGCCGGCACGCTCCAGATCGGCGGGCGCCGAATGGCCGAGCACGGCCAGCGCCAGCGCCAGCACGGCGCCGCGTCCGGCCTCGGGCAGAGCGGGCGCGAGAGTCTGTTTGGAGAGCTTCTGGCCGGCGGCATTGGTGATGAGCGGCACATGGGCATAGCTCGGCGTCGGCAGGCCGAGCAGGCCCTGCAGGTAGATCTGGCGCGGCGTGTTCCACAGCAGGTCGGCGCCGCGCACGACGTGGGTCACCTCCTGGAACGCGTCGTCGACCACCACCGCCAGCTGGTAGGCGAACAGGCCGTCGGCGCGTTTGACGATGAAGTCGCCGACGTCGCGCGCCAGGTTCTGCTCCAGGTTGCCGTGGATGCGGTCATGAAAGCGGGTGCTCACATCCGGCACGCGCACCCGCCACGCACGGGCGGTCGCGCCGGCCGGCAGGCCGTTGCGGCAGGTGCCGGGGTAGACGATCTCGCCCTCGTGGTTGCGCGGCGCGTGCGCGAGCTGGCTGCGGGTACAGGCGCAAGGATAAGCCGATCCGCTTGTTTTCAGGACGTCGAGTGCTGTGGCATAGGCGTCGTCGCGCTGCGACTGGGCGAGCACCGCGCCGTCCCAGACGAGACCGTAGGTCTCCAGCTGGCGCAGGATGGTGCCGGCCGCATCGGGCTCGCAGCGGGGCCGGTCGAGATCTTCCATGCGAACCAGCCAGCGCCCGCCTGCCGCGCGGGCGTCGAGAAAGCTCGCCACGGCGGCGACCAGCGAGCCGAAGTGCAGGGGACCGGTGGGAGACGGCGCAAAGCGCCCGACATAGGGTACGGGAGTCACCCCGCGATTATGCCGCGCGCAGCCTGGGTCGGGATGCCGCTTGCGGGTGCAGGCTCTGGTAGAGCGCGAGGATGGCGGCGACCATGCGCGCTTCGCTCCAGTCCGCCGCGTAGGCCTTGCCGGCCGCGCCGAGCGCCTGCGCGGCGGCGCGTTCGGCCAGCAGCGGGGTCAGCACTCCGGCAAAGCCCGCCACGTCGTCCGGTGCGATGCGGCAGCCCTGCCCTTCCTGCAGCACGTCTTTCGTACCCATTTCGGCCAGACCCACCACCGGCACGCCGAGCGCCATCGCCTCCAGCAGCACCAGGCCCTGGGTCTCGGTCTTCGACGCGAAGACGAATACGTCCGCCGCGCAGTAGCAGGCCGGCAGTTCGGTCCTGCGCTCAAGGTAGCCGACGAAGCGCACGTGGTCGACGAGGCCGCGTTTCGCCACCGCGCGTTCGAGCGAGGCCCGGGCGGGACCCTCGCCGGCGATGACGAGCAGCACGTCGGGGAGGCTGCGCCGTACCGCGTCCGTCACCTGCAACAGAAAGTCCAGGTTCTTCTCGAACGCCACCCGCCCCACGTAGGCCATCACCGGGCGCTCCGGCGCGATGCCGTGGCGGGCGCGGAACGCGGGGCCGTCGCAATTGGAGAAATCCGCCTGCCGCAGGCCGGTGGGAATGATGTGGACGGGGCTGCTGACGCCGTACGCCCGCAGCGCGTTCTTCATCGCCGACGACGGCGCGATTACCGCGGTGACACCGTCGCATTCCTTGCGCGAGATCATCCGCGCCGCCGCCGCCAGCCAGGCCTTCGGCAGGAAAGGCAGATAGTGGTGGAAGTATTCCTCGAACAGCGTGTGGTAGGTCTCGACGCACGGCAGCCCGTGCCTGCGCGCCCAGCGCACCCCGGCCCGGTGCGCCAGGAAGGGCGTGTGGATGTGGACGATATCGAAATCGGCAGGATCGAGCGCATCGAGTGCGGCGGCAAGCGCGCGCGGATGCATCAGGCGGTCTTCCGGGTCGCGTGGGATCTGCCAGCCCGGCACGCGCACGATGCCATCCTCGGCTGCTGCGGACGGATAGTCCGGCGCCACCAGCACGCTCGTGTGGCCCGCCTCGGCCAGCGCCTGGCGCAGGGTTTGAATCGACGTGGACACGCCGTTGACGCGCGGGAAGTACACGTCGGACACCATCAGGATACGCACGGCAGGCTCCGCTGGGGCAAAGCCTGTGTTGTATGGCAGGACGGTTACAGGTTGATGACGCTGCGGTTAGAGATCGATGCCGGGCTGTGCCTTCACCCCCGCACGGAACGCGTGCTTTTCGTCGGCGATGACCGACACCGTGTCGGCCAGTTCGACCAGCGCCGCGGACGCCGCGCGTCCGGTGACGACGACGTGCTGCATCGGCGGACGCTGTGCCAGCGCGTCGAGCACGACGTCCGGGTCGAGGTAGCCGTAGTTCAGCAGATATGTCAGCTCGTCGAGCACCACCAGCTGGTACGACGGGTCGGCCAGCATGCGCGCGGCGATCGCCCAGCCGCGCTGCGCCGTGGCGATGTCCTGCTCGCGATTCTGCGTGTCCCAGGTGAAGCCGTCGCCGGTGACGTGCCATTCGACGCCGGGCTGGCGGCCGAGGAAGGCCTCCTCGCCGGTGTCGGTGCGCGCCTTGATGAACTGCACCACGCCGGTCTTCATGCCGTGACCGAGCGCTCGCGCCACCATGCCGAACGCCGACGTGCTCTTGCCCTTG
>JAJZRT010000687.1 GCA_021802595.1 Pseudomonadota bacterium | reverse complement strand
GGTAACGTAGCGGTCCAGCGGAATCACACCGATCGCGCGCTTGCGCAGCGCGAAGGCCGGCCCCGGTGCGGCCGGCGGCAGGATGCCCTCGAAGCGTTCGCCGGTTTCCGGCAGTTCGGCGGTCAAGAGCGGTTGGCCGCGATGCACTTCCGCACCGACGTGCGCCGCGACCAGGCGGATGATGCGTTCGCCGTCTTCCTCGGACAGCTCCACGCCCATCGGCGCGCGGCCCGACGACAGGCGATCGACCCATAACGTGCGATCGGGGTTGAGCATGATTTCCACCACGTCCGGGTCTTCCAGCGCGGCGGCGATCAGCGGCCCCATCGCCGTGCGCAGCATGCGGATGCGCCGGTCGAGCGACGTAACGGCGAAGGATTGCGGTTGCGCGCTCATGTCGTACGCTCCTGGGCTGCGGCCAGCGCCGCCGCGTCGTCCAGCCGTGCGGTGTCGGGGTTCAGCTCCTCCACCACGTCGCGCACGAGGCTGCGCCCGCGCATCAGGTGGCGGCCGAGCTGTTCGACGAACTGCTCGAAGCGCGCTTTGCCCTGCGCGCGTGCCGCCTCCTGGTGTGCTTCGGGAACCGGCGTGCTGACCGTCAGGAAGTAGCGGACGAACAGCGCCAGCGTCTCGATCTCGATGTTCTGGTCGCGCTCCAGCTTCTCGAATTGGCGCGTCAGCCGGTCGAGCCGCTTGGCGATGGCGGCCTCGCGCTGGTCGCCGGCATCGGGCGACAACCAGGACGCCAGCGCCGCCGCGACGATGGAAGATTTGGACACGCCTTTCTTCGCGGCCAGCTCGTCGAGGCGCTTGGCGTGCTCGCGCGGGATGAACAGATTGAGGCGGTACTGGCTCATAGTTCAATCCCGTCATGTTGGTCGAGGGACGCCAGCCGGGCCGTGCGCTGCATGGCCGGATCGAGTTGGCGGGGCAACGGCAACGGCAGGTCGTCGTCATCGAGCAGCGCCAGGTCGTTGTCAGCCGGCTGCTGTTCGAGTCGGTATTCAGTGACTTCGGATAGCTCCGGCTGGCGGCGTGGACCGCCGTCATCGGCAGTGCCAACACCGTTGCCGGTCAGAACCGCGGCCTCGGGCGCAGCCGGAACAGCTGGGATTGCCAGTCCGCTCCAGTCGTCGGGCCGCAGCGGCGGCGCATCGACGTAGCGCCCGGCGGCAATCGCGGGCGGCGGCAGCACGCGGCGCTTGAAGTTTGCGTCGGCGTAGTAGCGCAGCTTCTTGGCCTTGATCGGCGCAACGCTGGACACCATGACCACAGCCTCGTCGGACGGGAGCTGCATCACTTCGCCCGACGTCAGCAGCGGACGCGCGGTTTCCTGGCGCGACACCATCAGGTGCCCGAGCCACGGCGCGAGCCGATGACCGGCGTAGTTCCGCTGCGCACGCAGCTCGGTCGCGGTGCCGAGCGTTTCGGAGATGCGCTTGGCAGTGCGTTCGTCGTTGGTGGCGAAAGTCACGCGCACATGACAGTTGTCGAGGATGGAATGGTTCTGGCCGTAGGCTTTGTCGATCTGGTTGAGCGACTGCGCGATGAGGAAACTGCGGATGCCGTAGCCGGCCATGAACGCCAGCGCCGTCTCGAAGAAGTCGAGCCGACCTAGCGCCGGGAACTCGTCGAGCATCAGCAGCAGCTTGTGGCGGCGCGCGATGCCGTCGCTGCCGTCGAGCGATTCGGTCAGGCGCCGGCCGATCTGGTTGAGGATCAGGCGCACCAGCGGCTTCGTGCGACTGATGTCCGAAGGAGGCACGACGAGGTACAGCGAGACAGGATGCTCGGATGCGATCAGGTCGGCGATGCGCCAGTCGCAGCGCGAAGTGACTTCGGCCACGGTGGGATCGCGGTACAGGCCGAGGAACGACATGGCCGTGGACAGCACGCCCGACCGCTCGTTGTCGCTCTTGTTGAGGACTTCCCGCGCAGCGGACGCGACGACGGGATGCGGCACGTCACCGAGGTGCCGCGTCGTCATCATCCTTTGCAGCGTCAGTTCGAACGGGCACGCCGGATCGGACAGGAAGTTGGCGACGCCGCGCAGTGTCTTGTCCTCGCCCGCGTAGAGCACATGCAGGATCGCGCCGACCAGCAACGCGTGCGAAGTCTTCTCCCAATGGTTGCGGCGTTCGAGTGCGCCTTCGGGATCGACCAGGATGTCCGCGATGTTCTGCACGTCGCGCACTTCATGCGCGCCGCGCCGCACTTCGAGCAGCGGGTTGTACGCAGCCGACTTCGGATCGGTCGGGTTGAACAACAGGCAGTGCGAAAAGCGCGAGCGCCATCCGGCCGTGAGCTGCCAGTTTTCGCCCTTGATGTCGTGAATAACGGCGGACGCCGGCCAGCTCAACAATGTGGGCACGACCAGGCCGACGCCTTTGCCGGAGCGCGTCGGCGCGAAGGTCAGGACGTGTTCCGGGCCTTCATGCCGCAGGTATTGGCCTCGATGCAAGCCGAGAAAAACGCCAACGGGTTTGTCGAGGCCGGCCCTGCGAATGTCGGCGACTTCGGCCCAGCGCGCCGAGCCGTAGGTCGTGACCAGCTTCGATTGCCGCGACCGCCACACCGACATGGCGATGGCGACCAGCACGGCCACGAGGCCGCTGCCGCCCGCGATCGCGCCACCCACGTCGAAGACGTGCCGCGCATAGCCGTCGTAGAGGAACCACCACTCGAACAGCCGCCAAGGGTGATAGACCGGCGTGTGAAAGAAGTCGAACCAGGGCGAGCCAAGGCGTAGTTGGTAGCCCAAGGCTGCGGCTGTCCATTGTGTGGCGGCCCACACGCCGGCGAACACGATGCCGAATACCACGGTGATCTGCCCGAACAGCACGCCTTGACCTTGCATCTCGGCCTCCGTTTTCTCCTGTGCGACACGCGGCACAAAGGCGTGCCGTACACGCGAGGATCGGAGTCAGGTCGAGGGCCGGTCAAAGACCGTTATCGGAAGAAAAGTCGCGGAAAAAGCAAGATTTCGCGCAGTGGCGAATATTGGAGAAACGCCGCGTGCGGCGGCGCATTCCAGCGTATCGAGTTAGGCAATCAAAGTTTCGTGCGAATCGGCAACCATCAGAACTTCGGCTGCTCCTTCGGCGGGGTGTACGGCGTCTTGCCATCTCCGAAGAAGCGTCGATTCGTCGCCTCGGCCACACGATTGCAGAGTTCACCGCCCAGCTTGGCGCGATCCGTCTTGCACTGTTCGCGCAATTCCTTCAACCGTTCGGGGTTGGCTGCAAGCGCCTCCACCGTTTCGGTTGGTGCAGGCTTGCTGCTCGTCTCGGCTGAATCAGGTTTTCCGCATGCCACCAGCGTTGCAGCAAGCAGAAACGGAAGTGGGATGATCTTCTTCATGGTTCAGAT
>JAJZRT010000686.1 GCA_021802595.1 Pseudomonadota bacterium | reverse complement strand
CGTTCGCAATGCGAAGGTCGGGAGTTCGATCCTCCTCGTCTCCACCAAAAACAAGTTCACCGACATCCGTACAAGGCCGCAACGCTAAGAGAAATCAAGGCTTTGCGGCATTTTTCATGTCGTAGGCGTTCGCAGGGGTGCGTTGACAGCCTTGCGAAAGTGGGGGCAAGATAGGGGGCATGCTTCCAAACCGAGGGGGCAAGTTAAGCCGAACGAGGCCCGCCATGCCACTGACAGACACCTCCATCCGCGGCGCCAAGCCCGGCCCAAAAGCCGTCAAGCTGTTTGACGGTGCTGGGCTGTATTTGGAAATCACGCCAGCCGGGGGCAAGCTCTGGAGATTGAAATATCGCTTCATGGGGGCAGAAAAGCGCCTTGCATTGGGGGCATACCCTGAAGTCGGCCTGAAAGTCGCCCGCGAAAAGCGCGATGATGCCAAAGGGCACCTTGCCGCTGGCCGTGACCCTGGAGCCGTCAAGCAAGCCGAGAAGGCCCGTGCCTACGCCCTGGCTGCCGATTCCTTCGAGGTTGTCGCACGCGACTGGATCGGACGCCACCTGTCTACCAAGGCCCCCAGCCATCAGGACAAGGTTGTTCGTCGCCTGGAGCGTGACGTATTCCCCTACCTGGGCCGCCGCCCCGTTTCCGAAATCACCGCGCCCGACATCCTGGCCGTTCTGCGGCGCATCGATGCCCGTGGCGTCCTAGAAACCGCCCACCGTGCACAGCAAAACATCGGGCAGGTGATTCGCTATGCCATCCTCACCGGCAGAGCAACCCACGACCCCACCCCTGCCCTACGTGGTGCACTGCCCGCCTACGTTCCCACGCACATGGCATCACCTGCCGATGATCCCGCCACTGTGGGAGCCATCCTGCGCTCGATGGACGCATTCAAGGGCGGCCCCGTTGTCGCTGCTGCCATCAAACTGCTGCCCATGCTTTTTTGCCGTCCTGGGGAGTTGCGGGCGATGCGCTGGGAGCAAGTGAACCTTGAGACAGCGGAATGGCGCTACATCGTGTCCAAGACGGGTACGGATCATCTAGTCCCCTTGTCGCGTCAGGCTGTGGCGGTGCTGACTGATCTGCACTTGCTCACCGGCCATCTACCCGCTGGCTGGGTTTTCGTCGGAGGCCGCACGCCCACCCAGCCCATGAGCGATGCAGCGATCAACGCGGCTTATCGTCGGCTTGGAATTGACACCAAAACCGAACTCACCGGCCACGGCTGGCGCTCGGTGGCGCGAACATTTCTGCATGAACGCCTGGACTATGCGCCTGCGGTGATCGAACACCAGCTCGCGCATGCCGTGCCTGACAGCCTTGGCACCGCCTACAACCGCACCAAGTTCATCGCCACGCGGCGCAAGATGATGCAGGAATGGAGCGACTACCTGGACAAGTTGAAAGCAGGTGCCGACATCATCCCGATACGCGGCGCGGCATAAGCTGAGTTACGGCGCACACCGAGTTTTTACAGTCCCTAAAGGAGATGGCACAAGGCCTGGCGCTGACCACGCTCGCCTTTGCGGCGGACGTCGACTTCTACCCTGTAGCTAGGTACTCGACGAGACGCGCCTTGATCGGCAGGAAAAGGTCCTTCGTCGGGCCAAATCGCTCCTTAGCTAGTAGCTCACTTTCCGAAAGGAGCCTTATCTCACTGGTTTCACTGGCATAGTCGTGGATGGCGTCAATGCCGCTGGGCGAGACGCCGAGCTCGACTAGCGCGACCAGTTCGGGTTGGAAGAGGTATTTGCCGTTGAACACGAGGCCGAGAGCTCGGTACGAGGCCGGCTCAATCGTGAAGTTTTCGCCAACCAGTCCTTTGCACACAGCGTGCGCAAAGATTGGCTTCAGCAGTTCATCGGTCATTTCCATGCCGACGAACTCCTTCAGGCCGATCCGGGCTGTTTTGGGCGCGACGAAGGGATGCGCCTCAACCAAGCCCGAAAACGACCAGTCGAGGCATCGCGCTTCGTTGATAACGTTTGCGCCGCGATGGCGAGCGATGTAGAACCGTTCACCCGTCGGCGTTCTGAAAAAACAGATTCCGGTAAGCCCCAGCGGATTGGGGAAAATCGGGTAGGGGCGGAGCTCAATCTGGTCACATTGATTGCGCTCCAGAGCTTCTGCGATTTGCGAGCGCAGAAAGTTTTCAGCGCTGGTACTGAAGGTGCTGCGAAGGGAGACTCCGCCCGTGTTCGTGTTCTCGTCGGTACTGTCCCTGGACAGCCTGTAGTCGGCGAAGTAATGGCTGTAGTAGACGGAGTAGAAGCTTGTCGCCCCGGCGAACAGCGTGACATGGCCGTCGTGGATCTGTAGCGACAGAAGCGCGCATTTGGGCACGTTGAGCGTCCCTGCTTCGAGGCGGAAATTGTCCTCCTTGTCGAAATCGGTGAACTGGATCGCGCTTTCGATGAACGGATGCAGTTCCTTCAACTCGGCGATGTACTGGCAGTCGATGGTCAAGTCGGTCGTCTCGGAGTGCAGCGGGAGCCACGGGTAGGACGAGACGGATGCATGCTCGACGATATTGCGCTCTGCGCTTCCCTTGGTGCCCCGGTAGAAGTAAATCCGTGTCCACGCGACGACGGCGACCAGAGCGGAGATGATTGCCGCCTGCAGCGGTGTGGCCATCAGCCCGTCCAGAACACTGTTGGGCGTTGGGCTGGGTACCCTGATCGCGTAATACAGGGAGCAACACAGCAAGGTCGTCACACCTGCGATCAGTGGCCATTTAGCGCGACCAGTGAATGCGCTTAGGAGCGGGAATTTGTAACGCAGGTAGTCGCGGATGTGTGCGGTTCGACGGGGAGTCGTTCTTCGGGCCTTCGGCATGTTGGTTCGGGTTTTGGAGCTTGATGAATCTCGCCTTGTCCGACATCGCGGTGCGGAAATCAGGACATCGACGGCGTGGCGATGGTTTACTGGAATCTTGCCACGCGCTTCAGCGGATCAATAGTAAGGGGCGGGTCGCGCAAACCCGGCGCACAGCTCACATCGGCTTCTGCGTCAACACGAACCATTCGGGATACATTACGTCGGGTCTCAAGAGGATTCGCACGATGAATAAACGTCTATTAGCGCTAGTCGCCGCTACGATATCCCTAGGCGGTTGCGTCTCGATGACCGAACCAGTCTCGATGGGTGAGAACAAATACATGATCACGCTCAATGCCCACGGAGGCTTTCAAAGCGATGGGGAGTTGCTTACCCGGTCGGTGCAGAAAGCCAACGAGTTCTGCCAGGCTCAGGGGCGCAAAGCAGAGATCATTAAAACTGAGACTGGCGGCGTCCAGATGTGGACACCGCAACACAATCAGGTGGTCTTTTCGTGCCGTTGAGGCCTAACAAGGCGCCGCAGGGTGCG
>JAJZRT010000685.1 GCA_021802595.1 Pseudomonadota bacterium | reverse complement strand
CAGGTCCGTGGTCGGACTCCAGCCAAGAAATTTCTGGGCGTTCTTGATCGAGGGTACGCGCGTCAGAATGTCCTGGTATCCCTTGCCGTAGTACTCACCCGAGCTTGTTGCTACGAGCTTTACGTTCTCGGCGAGCCCGGCATATTTCGGGTAGGTCTTGACGAGCGCCACCAGGGTTTCAGCCAGCTGTCGAATCGACATGTCGTTCTTCGGGTTGCCAATGTTGAAAATGCGGCCATCGGCGCATCCGTCCTTGTTTTCGATAATGCGCAGCAGCGCATCGACTCCATCGTCTATGTAGGTGAAGCTACGCCGCTGCTCGCCGCCGTCGACGAGACGGATATCCTTGCCGCGCAGAATATTGCCTATGAACTGGGTCAGCACGCGCGAACTGCCCTCCTTAGGCTCGAAAATATTGTCGAGCTTCGGTCCTATCCAGTTGAACGGGCGAAACAGCGTGAACCGCAGGCCCTCTTTGGCGCCGTAGGCAAAGATTACGCGATCCATGAGCTGTTTCGAACATGAATAGATCCAGCGCTGTTTGTGTATCGGCCCCAGTACGAGGTTGGTGTTTTCCTCGTCAAACTCGGCATCCGGACTCATGCCATAGACTTCCGACGTCGACGGAAAGAGCACGCGCTTGCCATAACGGACACACATGCGCACGATATGCAGGTTGGCCTCGAAATCCAGCTCGAACACCCGCAACGGGTCGGTCACGTAGGTGGCAGGGGTGGCGATGGCGACCAGCGGCAGAACCACGTCGCATTTCTTCACGTGATACTCGATCCATTCACGGTTGATGGTAATGTCACCCTCCACGAAATGGAAACGCTTGTCGCCCAGGCAGTCACCAAGCTTGTCGGCGCTCATGTCCATTCCATAGACCTCCCAATCCTTGCGCTCGAGGATATGCTGGGTCAGGCTGTTGCCGATGAAACCGTTGACGCCAAGAATAAGGACCTTAAGACTCATGTCATGTCTCCGTTGAAGATATCAAATCGCTGTGTCCGGGCGCGGCGACGCGTGCGCCGTACCTAACTGCAACCCCTGGCGCAGGCCATGTGTGCCGGCCGACGCCGCCTGCTCCTCGCCGTCCTGCCATTGCAGCGTGACGATCTCTAGACCACCTTTGCCGGTACCGACCGTCAGCGGCTGTACCGACAGCACCTTGCCCGGTGTGGCGCGCCCATCCCGACGCGGAAGCGCCCACCATATGACTAGCCGACGACCGCCCAGATCAGTAAAGGCACCCGGGTAGGGGTGCGTCACGGCTCGAATCAGATTGAATATGCGCTGTGCCGGCAGCGTCCAGTCTATGCGGCCATCCTCCGGCTTGCGCCCTCCGAAATAACTGGCTGTCGTCTCGTCCTGAGCGCGGTGCGGGGCGCTACCGGCCTCAATCGCGTCGATCTGTCGTTCAAGTACGCGCCGTGCAGCGGCGGTCACCTGGGCAAAGACCTGCTGCGCAGAGTCAAATGGTCCGATCGGCACCTCCTCCTGATCGACAATATCGCCGGCATCGGGCCGCTTTACCATCATATGCAGAGTCGCCCCGGTGCGGGTCTCGCCGTTCAGCACGGCCCAGTTTATCGGCACCCGCCCGCGGTAGCGTGGGAGCAGCGAGCCGTGCATATTGAATGCGCCCAGCGGAGGAATATCGAGGATTTCCTGGCAGATCAGATTGCGATAATAGAATGAGAACAGTATCTGCGGCCGCAGTGCGCGAATATGCTCGATCCAGACCGCCGTGTTGACCGAGTCAGGAGTATGCACCGGAATGGCGTGCTGGCGGGCAAGTGCGGAAACTGACTTGAACCATATCTTTTCCGCAGGGTCGTCATTGTGGGTAAATACTGCAACGATATGTGACCCGCGTCCGATCAGCGCCTGCAGACACTCGTAACCCACATCGTGGTAGGCAAAGACTGCTATCGACGGTCTAGTCAACGCCGCGGGTCCCGTGTGTAAGCGCTTCGCCGCGGTCGGCGGTAGCAGGTTCTGCGTCCGGCTGCAGAATTCTTTTTATCACAAAACGTGGCCGGCGCCGCACTTCCTGATATATGCGGCCCACGTACTCTCCTATGATTCCCAGGCCCATGATACCGACGCCCACCAGAAAATAGAGTATGGCGAACAGAGTGAATACGCCCTGCACTTCGGGTCCGATCACGATACGGCGGATGAATAGGTATATGACGAACATGGTGCTCAGAATGGAAACGAATATCCCGAACATGGTGAACATCTGCAGTGGCACCACCGAAAATCCGGTCATCAGATCGAAGTTGAGGCGGATCAGGTCATACAGACGGTATTTGGATTTCCCGGCAGCGCGTGCATGGTGCTCCACCTGGATCTCCGTCGGGTTGGCCGCGAAACTGTAGGCCAGTGCCGGTATGAACGTAGACGTCTCGTTGCTCGCGTTGATGTTGTCCACAACCTCGCGCCGATATGCACGCAACATGCAGCCCTGATCGCGCATGCGAATATGCGTGATGCGCGCGCGCAGAGAATTGATGAGCTTCGAAGCGATACGGCGAAAAAGCGTGTCGCGGCGATCCTTGCGGTAGCCACCCACCACGTCGTGACCAGCCTCGATCTCGGCCAGCAACTTCGGGATTTCCTCGGGCGGATTCTGCAGGTCCGCATCCATGGTCACGATCACGTCTCCGCGTACATGCTCAAAGGCGGCCATGATTGCCATGTGTTGCCCGAAGTTGCCGTTGAAATCGATGATGCAAACCTGTTGCGGGCGTCGGCGATGGAACTGCTCCAGCAGCGCCTCCGAGCGGTCCCGACTGCCATCGTTGGTAAACACCAGCTCGTACGGCTTGCCAGCTGCGTCCAGTACGCTGGTGAGACGCAAAAAAAGGGTCTCGAGATTGGCTTCCTCGTTGTAGACCGGGATGACGACGCTGAGGTAGGGATGTGCCATGACTCAGCCCCGATGGAACAGGTCGGCCATGGCCGTGATCACCCGCTCCTGGTCGGCATCGCTCATTGCCGGAAACAGCGGCAGGCTGACGATGCGATCGGATATGCTTTCGGCATTCGGAAAATCGCCGCGTCTGAAGCCGAAATGATCGCGATAATATGGATAGAGATGCACCGCCTGGTAGTGCAGGCCGGTACCGATATTCCGTTCCTTCATCCCCTGCATGAATGCGTCGCGGTCCATGTTGGCGTCCTGCGGATTGATGAGCGGTGTGAACAGGTGCCACGCATGGCGATGCGGGTAGGCGGGCGTTCCCGGCAGGGTCCATTGTGGCCAGTCTGCGAGCAGCGTCTGGTAGCGCCGGGCGATCTCGGTACGGCGGCCAATGAACCCCTCGAGCGCGGGGAGCTGATGCAGGCCGAGCGCCGCCTGCATA
>JAJZRT010000684.1 GCA_021802595.1 Pseudomonadota bacterium | reverse complement strand
GGCCAGGATGAATACCGTCAGACCGGTCACCAGGTTGGTCAGGAAGGACTTTTCGATGACGTGTTCGGCCTGGGTGACGTCCTTGCGCGCGATGAAATACGGCGTGTCGGGCGCCGCTGCAAGCGGCTGGAGTTTCTGCCATTCGTGGACCTTGCCGTGGCTGCGGGTCAGGGCGGCTTCGAGGTGCGGGCGCTGCGGGTAGGGCGCGAAACGTGCCTGTTTCACCATCGTCCGGATATCCGGCATGGTGGCGGCGATCAGCTGGCGCTTCTGCTGGCGGTCGACGGCGATGGCCAGATCGTATCCGCTGCTCTGGCCAAACGTGCTCAGCAGGCTGGAGAGGTCCATCGAGACCACCACCACGCCGACGGTGCGGCCCAGGCGTAGCACCGGGGCCATGCCGTAGAAGAGGCAGCGCTCGGCGCAGTACAGCCCGCTGGCCGGGCGTTCGTTAGCGAGCACTTCGGCGAGCCTGGAGGCGATCAATGCGTCGGGCGCCGGCGTGCTTCCGAAGCCGGTCAGCAGCCGTTGGGCGGCATCGTAGAGGCGCAGGCTTTCAAAACCCTGGTTGAGGCTGAGCTGGTCCCAGTAGGGCTGCAGGGCAAAACCGGACTCCAGATCGGGCGCACTGCCGCGATTGGCCACCAGGAAGTCGGCCAGCGCCGACCCGGCGTCCACCAGTTGCCGTTCGTTCTGCTGGATCAGGAAGCGCAGCAAAGCCTCGTTGCGTGCCGCACTGTCCAGCCTCGTCTGCTGCACCTCGCGCCGCAGGTTGGCGTCGTTGATCCAGGTGAGCGCCACCGTGCCGACCGCCATGGCCAGCGTAAGCGGCAGCAACAGCTTCCATTTCAGGCTGAGGAATACGGGCTGACGCATTGCTCTAGAACCGGTAGGCTGCCTGCAGGAGCCACATGTTCCAGCGTTGTTCGCGGCTGAAGAAGTTGGGATTGTCAGGGCCGGGCAGCCAGCCGGTGCCGTCGACATGGTGGAATTCCGCACGCAGCATCAGGTTGGGTGTGGCATCCCAGCGCAGGCCCAGCGTCGTGTCGCGGGCAAACATGCTGTGCGCCGGCAGGCCGGTGGCGGCCGCGAACTGGCGCCCGCTCTTGTCGTGCTTGTCGCGGTAGAAGATGTCGTGGCGCAGCATCAGCTCCCAAGCGGGAAGGAAGCGCCATTCGCCCTGGAGATAGCCAGCCTGGATCACTCTGTGGCTGTCGGGAAGAAACGGACCGAAACCGGCAGTATCGAAGCGGGGTTCGCCATATTCCGCCGTCAGTGTGACGGTATCGAGTCGTTGCTGTGCGGAGAAGAGCAGGTTGCGAAAATGGATGCTGCCTGCTCTCAGGACGTCGGTGTTGCCGGGCGTGTAATCGCCCGTGGCGTTGGCATAGGTCACCATCAGGGTGGTGTCGGTGGGAATGTCCCAGCGCAGACGGGCGCCGATAGCGCCCTTGCCTTTCAGTTTGCCGGGCCGGGGTGCGCCAAGAAAGCTGTAATCGACGGATGGACTGTCGAACTCGGGACGCACCCAGCCCAGCAGGAAATCGGTCGCGCCGTATTGCTGTACGCTGGCGCCATGCAGGAAGGCGCCAGGCGCGGCGAGCAGCAAATCGCGGCTGTTGTCGACGTAGACCGATTGCGGCAGCAGGATCCCGGGGCGCGTGAAAGGCACGTCGCGCGTTTCGTTATACAGGCCATAGGGGAGCTTGACCTTGCCGAACTTGAGCCCGAGCTGGGTGGTTTCGGTCTGAAGGAACTGCCAGTCGGCCTGGGCATAATCCAGGCGCAGGCCCTCCTTGTCGCTTTCGCCGGCCCGCCGATACAGTACCTGGCCCGACAGACGCAAGGCATCGAGCGTCTGCCAGGTCCCGTGGAGACCGGCTTCGGTGAATGCGGTGCTGACCCCGTCCTTGCTGTCGCCGAAGAAGCGGTTGTTGGTGCTGCCGATCAGGCCTTGCGCCGCGAATCCCTGGATGTGGTAGCGGGGGCCAGCCAGCTCGTCTGCCCAGACGGGCGACGCCGCCAGCAGTCCAGCCAACAGCAGGCTATTCCAGCCTGAGCGTCTTGATGCCGTCATAGACCATGTCCTTGCTTGTGTAGCCGATTGCACCCGGTGTGGCACGCACGCGTGCCCGCATTTCGTTTTCGTCCTTGACCTGGATCGGCGCATTGGCCATGCCGCTGAAACTCATCCGGTCCCAGGTCTGCCGCAGACGATAGGGATAGAGTCCGAGCTTTTCCTTGGCGAACGCCACATGAACCGGATGATCGTCCGGCAGGACGAAAACCACGATGGGCTGGTGGTTGGGCCACATCGTCTGGCGCAGGGTGTAGATGTTGCGCAGGGTGGCGACGCTGATGCTGTGGCCTTCGACGTCGGCGTTGACGATGACGCCGGCGGATGCGGCAAGCGGGCTGGCCAGCAGTATCAGAAGAATCAGCCGCCGGAAGAGGAGATGCGCACGTGCCACTGGGCGTAGGGAGTTTGCTTTATCGAGTTGCCGCTTTATAGCACGGCAAATGCCGCGCGGCAGCAGCCGTGCGACTCATCGGCAGCCAAGCTGTCTGACGAGCGTGCGCACGGGGGCAGGCAGGGGGGCTTCCACTGCATCGGCGAGGGGCATCCAGATCTGGCCGGGCGACGTGCCATGGCGCGGCGAGAGATGGAGTTCCACTGGCCGGATATTCAGCCTGAAATGGGTGAAGCTGTGCGTGAGGTGGGGCAACGCCTGCTGGGTCAGCGCGATGAGGCCGAAGCGGTCGCGGCAGTGGCCGGCGGCATCTGCGTCAGGGGCCAGTTCGGGCAGGCTCCATAAACCGCCCCAGATGCCTCGCGACGGGCGTTTTTCCAGCATCAGTTCGCCGCGATCGAGCAGCAGCAGCATCTGCACCTGTTTTTCGGGCAGCACTTTTTTGGGGCGCGGCGTCGGCAATTCGCTGACGCGGCCCTGCTTGCGGGCGATGCAGTCGGCACTGACCGGACAGGACGCGCAGTCGGGCTGGCTGCGGGTGCAGACCATGGCGCCGAGGTCCATCATGCCCTGGGTATAGGCCTCGATGCCGATGCGGGGCAGCAGTGACTCGGCCAGCGCCCACAGTGCGGTTTCGGTTCTTTTCTCGCCAGGCCAGCCGGCTATCCCGCCGTGGCGCGCCAGAACGCGCTTGACGTTGCCATCGAGAATGGCGCACGTCCGGCCGAACGCCAGCGCTGCGATGGCCGCGGCGGTCGAGCGCCCCACGCCGGGCAACCGGGCGATAAGGTCCGGCTGTGCCGGGAATGTTCCGCCATGCCGGGTCACGATGGCGCGTGCGGCCGCATGGAGATTGCGCGCCCGGCTGTAGTAACCGAGCCCGCTCCACAAGGCGAGCACATCG
>JAJZRT010000683.1 GCA_021802595.1 Pseudomonadota bacterium | reverse complement strand
TCTACATGCGCCGCCACCTGTTCATCCTGCTGGCGGCCATGCTGCTGCCGGCCACCGCCCACGCCTGGAGCGTGGCCGTCGGCCGCTCCGTGCGCCCGCACGACATCGACCTAGCGCTGCAGCTCGGCCCGGTCCAGATCGAGTACATCGACGAGGGCGCGCAGCCCTACGGCATCCCGAACCGCAATCGCCCGGTCAACCTGGACTACGTGCTCGAGCACGCCTGGGGTCGCTTCGACGTGTTTGCCAAGGCGGGCGTGACGAGTTCGTGGCTTTCCTACAACGGCAGCGGCAACGGCTACCGCAACCGTACCGGGTTCACCGGGCAGAACGTCGGCGTCGGGCTCAAGGTGCGCGTGCTGCCGCGCGTGTGGCTGGTCGGGCAAACGGTCTGGATGCGCTACCAGCAGTCGGACGTGCCGGCCTACGAGCCGTTCACCTACTCGTCGCTGCTGCTGCAGCTCGACTTCTAGGAGCGCGCCGTGAAGCGAACCTTCGTCCTGTTGTGCGTCGGCCTGGCGCTGATCGTCGGGTGCGCGGCCGCGCTGCTGCGCTTCTTCGTGTGCTGCTTCACCAACCCCGCGAAGGCCTGGCAGATCGCTATCGCCGTCGACGACCTCGACAACGTCGCCGGCAACGGGCGCCTGGGGCAGACGATCAGCTCGCGCGCCGCGCACGCCAGGCCTCGACGATGGGCATGCCTGCTGTGCCGATTCCTCGACTGGGTTGACCCAGGCCACTGCGACCGCGCCATGACGGCGACGAGTCAGAACCTCGAGGCCGACAAGGCCTGATCCACCACCGGAGCGAACCATGAGCAACACCTACACCTGGCAGGTCGACGCGATGGACTGCACGCCGCAGGCCATCACCGGCACCACCGACGTGGTCCACAACGTGCACTGGCGCGTCAACGCCACCGACGGCGCCACGCCGCCGCACAACGCGAGCGTGTACGGCACGCAGACGCTGCAGCCGCCCAGCGGCACGCCGATCCCCTACGCGCAACTGACACCCGCCACCGTACTCGGCTGGGTGCAGGCCGAAATGGGCGCCGCGCGCATCGCCGACATCGAGGCTGCGCTGGATGCCCAGATCGCGGCCCAGGTCGCGCCCAAGACCGTTTCCCCCGCGCTGCCCTGGTAATCCGGCAGCTTTTCCCCACGGCTCAACAGGAGCACAGCATGTCCGATCCCGTCATCACCACCATCGAAGTCGACGTTTCCCGCGTGCACGGCTGGCTGCAGAAGCTGGCCGAGCTGCCGATCAAGCTCGGCCTCGATGTCTACAGCGACCTCAACGCGCACGCCGGCGAGCGCTTCGCCCAGGCGCAGGCCAAGGCCAAGGCCGAAGCCGACGCTGCCGCGGCGAAAGCCGCCGAGGCCGGCCCGGTCGAAGGCAGCGGCGCGCCGGCACAGCCGACCGCGGCCTGATCCGCACCAGTGCTGCGCATCATTCGGTCGTTGAACACCCCGATCCCAGGAGCCTGACATGGCCAAACGCAAGATCAAGAGCACTGCCGTGGCGATGCCCGAGCACGACTGGCAAGCCGAGGACGACATGCGCACGCTGATGCGCGCGCACGAGATCCGCGCCGACCCCAAGCGCCACGGCAAGGCCAAGGCGCTCGCCAAGGCCAACGTGATGAAGGCCGCGGCCGTGGCCGCCGACCCCGGCGGCGAGGGCCAGGTCACGGCCAAGGGCACCGGGGTGATGACCGACCAGTTCTGACGCCGCCGGCGCGTCGCCGGCATGCAACAACTCGATGGAGTACAAGCGCATGAGTGCTGACAACGATGCGGGCCAGGTCGACATGTCGACCCTGACGCCCGAGGAACAAGCCGTTCTCGCCGAGGGCGAATTCAGCCCCGAGGAAGTCGCCGCGATGAAGGCGGTGGCGGACGAAGCCGGCGATGGGCAAGGCGACGGCGCCGGCAACGGCGGGCAGGTCGACGACGACGACGATGACGACCCGGACACGGGCGCCGACGACGCCGCCGCACGCCAGGCCGCCGAACCTGCCGCTGCGCCGGCAGCCGATGCCGCCCCGGCCGCTGGCCAGGACGCAACACCGGCGGCGAACAAGCCGCCGACCGAGCCCGTCGCGGCCGAACCGTTCGTCCCGCGCTACGAGGCCAAGCTGCCCGAGGATTTCCAGCAGCGCCAGGATGCTCTCAACACCCGGCGCAACGAGCTGGTCGAGCAGTTCCGCTCGGGCGACATCGACTTCGACGAGTACCAGACGCGCGAGCGCGCGCTGAGCGAGGAACGCGACGCCCTGCTGGCCACGCGCATCAAGGCGGAAATCTCCACCGACATGACGCAGCAGACGGCCGAGCAGCGCTGGCTGAGCACGCTGTCGCGCTTCAAGGGGCAGATCCGCGAGTCGGCCGGCATCGACTACGACAACGACCCGGTTCGCGGGCCCGAACTCGACACCGTCGT
The DNA here is from genome assembly GCA_021802595.1 of Pseudomonadota bacterium. The sequence goes on along the minus strand of JAJZRT010000683.1, from coordinate 936 downwards.
GCGCACGCTGGCCAACAACCCGGTCAACGCGGACAAGCCGATGGAGTGGTTCTTGCGCGAAGGCCACCGCATCGTCAACGCCCTGCACGCCGGCGATCCGCGGCCCACGCCCACCGACCCGCAGCAGGGCAAGCCCAACGCGCAAGGCAAGCCGCCCGAGCGCGCCACCAACGTGCGCCAGCCGGCCACGCTCGCGCATGTGCCCGGTGGCGGCGGCTCCGACGACATCGGCAGCGCCTTCGCCAACCTCGACGGGCTGGACGGTCAGGCGCTCGAGGATGCCATCGCGCGCATGAGCCCGCAGCAGTACGAGAACTACCTGGCAGGGCAATGAGCAAAGACACGGTCGGGACGATGACCGTCGACATCCGCCGCGGTGACCGCCTGGTCATCAGCGGCGGAATCGAAATCGCGTTGCTGGAGAAAAGCGGCACGGCCGCGCGCCTGCGCGTGACGGCGCCGCTCGATGTGGGCGTCAAGCGCCACGAATCGCACCAGGCCCGTACCAGTGGAACCATAATGCCGTCAAGCAGGCCGAAAGCCTGAAGTTTTCGATGTGAGCGCAGGAGTGCTCCGTGAAGCCAAACACTTCAATGGAGGATTCGCATGGCTCGCACAATCGTCGGCGTCAACGACCCCAAAGCCGTCAAGCGGTGGTCCGGCGCCTTGGCTCTCGACATGAGCCAGAAGTCCTACTTCAATCAGCGCTTCATGGGTCGCGGCGCCCAGGCGCAGACGCCGATCCAGATCCTCACCGATCTCGAATCCGACGCCGGTGAAAGCATCAGCTACGACCTGCTGGCCGAGCTGAAGATGGCGCCGATCGAAGGCGAAGCCGTCCTCGAAGGCAACGAGGAGCAGCAGCGCTTCTACAGCGACATCGTCTACATCGACCAGGCACGCTGCGGGGTGAACACTGGCGGTGCGATGACCCGC
>JAJZRT010000682.1 GCA_021802595.1 Pseudomonadota bacterium | reverse complement strand
CGTGCGCAGACTGGCCATTTCGTCCTCGGCAGCGTGCAGGATGAGGGCCGGTTGCCTGATCTCGGGGAGGCTGGCCTTGATGCGGCGCATCATGCGATAGGCCTCGTAGATGGCAGAAAGCGGGAGATCCCGGGCGCCGGCGGCGGAGTTGCCGGTGGATTCCATCTGGCGGGCGATCCATTCGCGGATGCGGGGGTTCTTGACGCCGTAGGGGGCCTTCTCGCGCAGGCGATACCAGTGCTGCAGCGGCGTCGGATATGCCAGGGGCAGCAGGGGCAGCAACCGGCGAAACCAGGGAAGATTCCAGCCGTCGTAGAACAGGGTGGTCGAAACCAGCAGCAGGCCGGTGACCGAGTCTGCGTCGCGACGGGCCAGCCGCAGGGCCAGGTCGGCACCGATGCAGAGGCCGCCCACCGCGGCCGGACCGTGGTCGGCGACCAGTTCAGCCAGGCGCGCGCTGGCCAGGGACTCCCATTGCTCCCAGGGAAGGACCGGCGCGCAATCGCCGGGACGCTGGCCGTAGCCGCTCAGATACGGCACGCTGACCGTGTGCCCGGCCTGGTGCAGACGCTGGGCGAGCAACTGGATCTCCAGGGGATTGCCGCGCAATCCGTGCAACAACAGGACCGGCGTGCGGTGGCCGACCAGAGAAATGTCCTGCATCGAGGGCTCCGTCGTGATATGGAGCCACCTTAGCGGGGCGACGCTTACATTTGCCTGACAGTGGACAGGTCCGGATTGGCACCAGGGAAGTCTGCGCTGGCCGGGCGCCAACCAAAAGAAAATGGCCACGACGTGTGCCGTGGCCATTGTGGCCGATCAAGCGTATTCAGTGCTCAGGCGGGCATCGCGGCGCGCATTTTCTGCAGGGCGCGGGCTTCGATCTGGCGAATGCGTTCGGCAGACACGCCGTACTGTGCGGCGAGTTCGTGCAGGGTCGCAGCCTCGCCCTCGGTCAGCCAGCGTGCCTGGATGATGTGGCGGCTGCGCTCGTCGAGGTTTTCCAGCGCATGGGTCAGACCCGTGTGGTGCAGGCGTTCGGTCTGCTCGCGCTCCAGCCGTTGCGCCGGGTTCTCGTCCGGGCTCGCCATGTAGGCCAGAGGGCTGTATCCCTCCTCGCCGTCGTCTACGGTGGGGTCGATCGACACATCATGGCCCGACAGACGCGTTTCCATTTCCAGCACGTCCTTGCGGCTGACATTGAGTTCGCGCGCAACCGTGTCGGCTTCCTGCAGCGTCAGGGCGTTGAGCGACTGCTTCAGGCTGCGCAGGTTGAAGAACAGCTTGCGCTGCGACTTGGTGGTCGCTACCTTGACCAGGCGCCAGTTCCTCAGCACGTATTCGTGGATTTCGGCGCGAATCCAGTGCAGCGCGAACGACACCAGACGCACGCCGCGGTCCGGGTCGAAACGCTTCACCGCCTTCATCAGGCCGACATTGCCTTCCTGGATGAGATCGGCGTGCGGCAGCCCGTAGCCGAGATAGTGCCGCGCCACGCTGACCACCACGCGGAGGTGGCTTACCACCAGTTGACGGGCCGCCTCGACGTCCTGCTTGTCGTGCCAGGCACGCGCCAACTGCTGTTCCTCTTCCGGGCTCAGCATCGGATAGCGGTTGACGGTCTGGATATAGCTCTCCAGGCTGTAGGCAGCAGGAACGGGTAAAGACAACGATTGCGTCATATGTATAAAACCCCCTTGAAAATATTCTAGCACTCCCGGCATAAGAGTGCTAAGACCGCGAGGGGTTCCCGGTGCGGGGTGAAATCAGGCGGAAATCAGCGTGACGTCTCGACCTGGTGCAGGGCCCGGGTGACCGAGAGCCAGGCACCCAGCCAGCCGAATAGGATGGTCAGGCCGAGCACGACGGCAATTTCCGTCCCCTGTGGCGGCAATAGATGAAAAGTCGATCCATACAGGCCCGCCAGGCGTTCGACCGGTGCGCGCAGGACCTCGCCCGCAACACCCAGCACGCCGCCCGCGGCGAGCCCGCCGAACAGCCCCTGCAATGCGCCCAGATAGAGAAACGGACGGCGGATGTGCCAGTCGGTGGCGCCGATCAGCCGGCTGACCAGGATTTCGTCGCGTCGCGCCAGCACCTGGGCGCGGATGGCATTGCCCGAGATGGCGATCAGCGCAATGGCGAACAGTCCGCCCAGGACCCACACGAGCGTGCGGCCGATGTCGAGCGCGGCCTGCAGGCGTTCCGCCCATTGGCTGTCGAGATGGGTTTCCGCTACGCCCGGCAATTGGCCCAGGCTGCCGGAAAGCCGGTCCAGCGACGCGCGCGACGCATCCTGCGGCCGGATGACCCAGGCATCCGGCAACGGGTTCTCGGTGAGTCCGGCCGTGATGTCGGTCAGGCCCTGCGAGGCGCTCAGGGTGGCCAGCGCCTCGTCCTTGGGCACGAAGCGGGCCTGCGCAATGTCGGGCTGCTTGAGCCGCGCGGCGATGGCCTGTTTTTGTTCGGCGGAAGCGCTGGCGTCGAGAAACAGGCTGATTTCCGGCCGCGCCGGCAGGTCGCCTGCCACCCGGCCGAGATTGGCCAGCCCCAGATACAGGCCGCCAGGCAGGCTGATCGCCACGCCCATGGCCAGCGCGGTCAGGAGCGTGGCGAACGCCTGGGTGCCCAGGCGGCGCAATGCGGTGGCGAGCGCATGCTTGTGGTGACGCAGCCAGCCGATCATGCGGGGACCTCTTCGATCTTGCCGTGGTCCAGGTGGAGGGTGCGGCCGCCCAGCGCGGTGATGGCGCGCTCGTCGTGGGTGGCGATCACCAGCGTGGTGCCGACCTGGTGGAAATCGCGGAACATGGCCATGATGTCAGCCGCGTAGCCGGCATCGAGGTTGCCGGTGGGTTCGTCGGCCAGCAGCAGGGCGGGGCGGGAAACCAGTGCGCGGGCGATGCAGAGACGCTGCTGCTCGCCGCCCGACAGGCTGACGGGATTGGCCTTCTCGCGGTTGAGCAGGCCGACCTTGTCGATCACGGCGCGGGCGCGCTTCAGGGACTCACGGCGGTCGAAACCGGCGATGTCGAGCGGCAGCACCACATTGTCGATCACGCTGCGGTCGAACAGCAGTTTGTGGTCCTGGAACACCAGGCCGATGTTGCGGCGCAGGTAGGGTATGGCCCGGCGCGACAGCCGGCTGATGTTCTGGCCGCTGACCGACACCACGCCGCTGGTCGGGCGTTCGATGGCGGCGATGAGCTTCAGCAGCGTGCTCTTGCCGGCGCCGGAGTGCCCGGTGAGGAAAACCAGTTCGCCCTGCTCGATGGCGAGGCTGACGCCGGAGAGGGCTTCGTGCCCGCCGGGATAGCGCTTGGTGACCTGGCTGAAGCTGATCATGCGCTGAACACGGCCTCGACGAATTCGCGTGCGTCG
>JAJZRT010000681.1 GCA_021802595.1 Pseudomonadota bacterium | reverse complement strand
CTGCATGTATCGGCGATTCAGCGACCACTCGTCGTTCTGCTCCAGCATCATGGCGCCGACTAGGGTCTGTCTGGCTGAACTTGTCGCGCAGAGTGCGGGTTTGCGGCCGGAGGTTGTGCGAGACAGGGGCGGCTGCGCCCCGCACGGGCCGGCTATCTCGGGGTGGTCGCCCCCTGCGGGGCCGACTCCGCTGCGCCGCATCGTTCCGGGGGCGTGCGGCAGAACTCGCCAGATGCACGCCGGAAAGCGAATCCGGGCAAAGCGCCCGCAGGGCGCTGACGATCGCCCGGATCTGCTCCATCGGGTCGGCTTCGCTATGCATCAGTTAGCCACCTCGCGGTTGCCCGAGAGAAGAGCGCCGACGACACGGCGCGAGGTCTCGATTCCGGGTTCGTCCGTGCCGCAGAACCCGGCGAGGATGATCAGGGCCTTCCACAGCGCCCAGCCCCGGCCCCGCGCCCAAGTCCCGGCATCGGGTGCCAGGACATCCCGAAACACTGCGCGCGCGGGCTCGTCGAACAAGGTCCAGGCGATGGCGAGGTCGCAGGCCGGGTCGCCGACAGCCAGCCCGCCGAAGTCGATGACCGCGCACAGCGCGCCGTCGCGCAGCAGCAGGTTCCCGGCCGCGACGTCGCCATGCAGCCACACTGGCGGGTTGCTCCATCGGCTGGCCAGGGCCGTGTCCCAGATCCTGGTGACGGCCCTGGTGTCGATCCGACCCTCCAACGCGAGCAAGGCTTGGCGGGTCTCCCGGTCATAGAAGGCCAGCGGCCCCCCGCGTTGGTAATTGTGTGTTCCGGGAACTGGCCCGCCAGCCGGGTCGAGGTCCTGCAGCGCACGAAGAAACAAGGCCAAGTCGCGCGCCAGGTGGCTCAGGTCGCCGATCGCTACCGATGTGGCGTCGTCGCCATCGATCCAGCGCCGGATCGACCATGGCCAGGGATAGCCTTGGGCCGCTTGGCCAAGGGCGATGGGGTCGGGGATCGACAGCGGCAAGCCTGGTGCTAGACGCGGCAGCCATCGCTGCTCGATCGCGACCTTGTCCGCGTACTCGGCGCGGCTCGGCAGGCGTACAACCATGGTGTCGCCGAGGCGGAAGCTGCGGTTGTCCCAGCCGCTGCGCGCGACCGGCCGGACCGGAAGCTCGCGCCACTGCGGGAACTGCGCGGACACCAAGCGCCGCACCAGGTCGGCGTCGATGACCGGGGACGTTCCGCCCTGCATCTAGTTGTGAAGCGTCAAGACGTTGTTTCTGGGAGCCGAACTCCTGCACGGTGATCCGGTACAGGCTGTGGTGGTGCAAGGCATGCTCGGGCGGCAGGCGCGGATGGCCGAAGTCGGCGACATGGCGTAGCCCCAGGCGATCCATCACCGCGCGCGAGCGCCGATTTCCGCCTTGGATTCGGTCGCCCAGAATCCCCATCCGCTGGTGACGATCATCCCCTCGAAGGCCTCGGCTGAGGCATCGCTGTCATCGCGGGTGAGGGTGCGCGGAAAGAACTCCATGACCTCCGGGTTCGCGCCCATCGCAGCGAATGGGGCGCGGTCCTCGGGCCGCCACTGGCGCAGCCGCAGGCGTTCGGTGTCGGGTTCGATCAGGTCGGGCATGATGTCGGGATCCAGGCGGTCGTACGTCACGCACAGACATCCTTGGATCGGCCAGATCAGGGAAAGTTCCGCACGCGGCGCGTCGCGATGCGGCCACTGACCATCGGTTTGAGGAACTCCTCGAGCAGGATTTCGCCGTGGCTCGGGTTGCGGACTTCACGCATGGATTTCCAATCCTCAGGGAGCAGTCTCCGCAATCAGTTTGGTGCAATTTCTGGCGTACGTTTGGCGTAGATCCTCACGAGTCCTCTGGCCTTGATCCCATCGGTGCGAAGGGCGGCTGGTTGGTGTATAAACACCGAAACACCCAAACACCCAAATCCAACGGAGAAACACCATGAGTACCGTGCGCTGGAACATTGCCGTTTCGCCGGAGGTGGATCAGTCTGTGCGCATGTTCCTTGCCGCGCAGGGAGGCGGCCGCAAGGGGGATCTGTCTCGCTTCATCGAGGAGGCCGTGCGTGCCTACCTGCTGGAGCGCGCCGTCGATCAGGCCAAGACCGCTGCTGCCGGCATGGACGCAACCGAGTTGAGCGCGCTCATCGACGAGGCGGTGCAGTGGGCCCGTGCGTCTTGATGCGTGTCATCCTGGACACCAACGTCCTCCTCGGTTCGCTGATCGCTCCCCACGGCCCACCGGACACGATCTATCGTGCCTGGCGCGCGGCGCGCTTCGATCTCGTGACCTCGCTGGCGCAACTCGACGAACTGCGGCGCGCGAGCCGCTACCCGAAACTCAAGGTCATCGTGCCGGCGCATCGCATCGGCACGATGATCAACAACCTGCAGCGCGCCGTCGTCCTGCATGCGCTGCCACCCCTTGCGGACGGAGTCGAGGCGCTCGACCCGAACGAGACGTTTCTGCTGGCGATGGCCCTGGGCGGGGCGGCCGACTACCTGGTCACCGGCGACCGTCGCGCCGGGCTGTTGCAGCGCGGCACGGTTGGCCGTACCCGCATCGTCACGCCGGCCGCGTTCTGCGCGGAGGTGCTTCGATAGCGGTGTGGTGTCGGGGTTGCTGCGCGGAATGCCGAAGGTGCGGCCGGACTCCACCGACGACGGGCCGCTTGTTTGGCTTGTTTCGCTTGTTTCGCTTGTTTGGCGAGGCGCATGAAAAAGCCGCTCCGGACCTTTCGATCGGGAGCGGCTTTGTTCAGCGATTGGTGCCCAGAAGAGGCACCAACCAGCAAGCGATGACGCGGCTCGCGCGAGGTTTGGCGTAATTGTCGGCGCAATTTTGGCGTTGGCGGTAGCGACGAAGCCGATGTTGCGGGGTCTGCCGTGCGGCATCGTAGTGGACCTTGACGCGCAGTACCGGCGAAAAAAAAGCCCGACGACTGTCGGGCTCTCAGTATCGTGCGTATTCCAGTGCAAACCCGCCAGACGTTCCGACCCAAAGCTGCCACTGGCGCTGGTGGGTCGATCATGCGACGTAACTCGCGTGGAGGTTGGCTGGTCGGCCCCTGGAGACTTGTCCTCGGCTGACCTGAGCAGACGCTGGGCAAGGCTTATGGCAGCGATGGCAATGGTGTGGTCAGCGGTCGCCGGCTCCCGCGTAGCGCGAGCCGGCCGTTGCTGATAGGTGCGGGATTCCCGTATAATTTGCGCCATGCGCACGGTGATCGAGACTCCGACGTTTCAGAAGCAGGCGGATCGGATCTGGGCTGAGGATGAACGTCTGGAGTTCGTCGCCTGGATCGCGGAGCACGCCGACGCTGGTGACGTGATCCCCGGCGCGGAAGGGGCTCGCAAGGTACGTTGGAGCCGCCAGGGATC
>JAJZRT010000680.1 GCA_021802595.1 Pseudomonadota bacterium | reverse complement strand
GTCTGAGGTCATGTCGTTCATTGCGGGATGGGTACGTTCATTCTAGCGCCGCAAAGCATTTTTCGCGTGCTTCGGTCATCATGGGCATATTGCAGAAAATCCCGAAGGAGGCCCGCATGAGCATGAGAAAATGGTTCAACACGATGGTTGTCGGTCTGGCGGTCACGGCGCAGGCGGGCTGGGCTGCGCCGCGCGATGAAATCGTCAGCACCGCCGCCGACCAGACGGGTGTGGCGGTCACGATCTACAACGACAATCTGGCGCTGGTGAAGGATGCGCGGCGGGTCAGGCTGGGGCGAGACGCCAATCAGCTGGCATGGCGCGAGGTGTCGGCGCAGATGCGTCCGGAAACGGCGCAGTTGCGCAACCTGTCGAACCCGGCCGGATTCCGGCTGGTGGAGCAGAACTTCGACTTCGATCTGTTGACGCCGCAGAAGCTGCTTGAAAAATACGTCGGGCGTGAGGTCGGCGTCATTCGCACGAATCCCGGCACCGGCATGGAAACCCGCGAGTCCGCCACCGTACTGTCGACCCACAACGGCGTGGTGCTCAGATTCGCCGACGGCCGAATCGAAACCGGTGTGCCGGGGCGGCTCGCGTTTCCAGGGGTACCCGACACGCTGCGCGACACCCCCACGCTGGTCATCTCGCTGACCAATCCGGTTGCCGGCATGCAGAACCTGGAACTGTCCTACCTGACCGGCGGATTGTCGTGGCGCGCCGATTATGTGGCCGAGCTGAACGCGGATGACGATCGACTGGACCTGAATGGCTGGGTGACGCTGACCAACCAGAGCGGCGCGACCTACCCCAATGCGACATTGCAGCTGGTGGCGGGCGATCTCCATCGGGTCCGCGATGAACAGCCGGTGCCGCGCATGGCCATGGCGATGGCGGCGAAGGGGGCCGACGCTGCCGACATGCGGCAGGAGTCGCTGCTCGAATATCACCTCTATACGCTGCAGCGTCCCACCACGCTGGCGGACAACCAGACCAAGCAGGTGGCACTCATGTCGGCGAGCCGGGTGCCGGTGAGGAAGGAATTCCTGCTTGAGGGCGCGAATGACTACTACTCGGCGCCGGTCGGGGAAATCGGCCGGAAGATCAAGGTCGGGGTGTTCGTCGAATTCGACAACAAGGGCGAGGGGCTGGGCGTGCCGTTGCCCAAGGGGGTGATCCGGGTCTACAAGAAGGACGGCCAGGGCAACGCGCAGTTCGTCGGCGAGGATCGCATCGACCACACGCCGAAGCACGAAACCGTGCGCCTGAAGCTGGGCGAGGCATTCGACGTCACCGCCGACAGGAAGCAGACCGACTTCCAGAAAATGGGCGGCACGGGGCGCTTCAATTATGTCTTTGAGTCCGCCTATCAGATCGTGCTGAAGAATGCCAAGCCGGAAGCGGTCACCGTCACCGTGCGCGAGCCGATACCGGGCGACTGGACGATGGTCTCCGAATCGCAGCCGCATGCCAAGGTCGCATCCGGCATTGCCGAGTGGAAGGTGAGCGTGCCTGCCGAGGGCAAGGCCATGCTGGCTTACCGCGTGCGCGTCAGGTACTGAGGCCGCGCCGCCGGCGGATGTCGGCGATCAGGCCCAGGGTCGAGCCGTCGTGCTCGCCGATCACGCGGACGGAACTGAGCGCGGCGCGGATCGGCGGCGCCAGCTGCTTGCCGAGCTCGACGCCCCACTGGTCGAAGCTGTTGATCTGCCAGATCACGCCCTGCACGAACACCTTGTGCTCGTAGAGTGCGATCAGCATGCCGAGCGTGTGCGGATCGAGCTTCTGGTAGAGCAGGGTGTTGCTGGGACGGTTGCCGGGGAAGACCTTGTGCGGCGCCAGCGCCTTCGCGTCCTCGCGGCTCATGCCTTGGGCGATGAGTTCGGCTTCGATCACGGCACGTGATTTTCCCTTCAGCAGGGCCTCGGTCTGCGCCAGGCAGTTGGCGAGCAGCCATTCGTGCTGGTCGGCGAGCGGCGTGGGGTTGACCGCAGCGACCAGGAAGTCGGTCGGGATCAGGCGCGTGCCCTGGTGCACGAGCTCGAAGAAGGCATGCTGGCCGTTGGTGCCCGGTGCGCCCCACACGATCGGGCCGGTGTTGTAGTTGACCAGCTTGTTGGCGCGGTTGACGTTCTTGCCGTTCGACTCCATGTCGAGCTGCTGCAGGAAGGGTACCAGCAGGCGCAGGCGCTGGTCGTAGGGGAAGATGCCGTACGTGTCGGTACCCCAGAAATTGGCGTACCAGATGCCGAGCATGCCGAGGATCACCGGCATGTTGACCTCCAGCGGCGCCTCCTTGAAATGGATGTCCATCGCATGCGCGCCCGCCAGCAGGGCCTGGAAATTGCCCCAGCCGATCTGCAGCGCGATCGACAGGCCGATCGCCGACCACAGCGAATAGCGGCCGCCGACCCAGTCCCAGAAGATGAACATGTTGTCGGGGTCGATGCCGAACGCTTCGACGGCCTGTGCGTTGGTCGACAGGGCGACGAAGTGACGTGCGACGGCCGCGGGCGCGCGCAGCGCCGCGAGCAGCCAGGCCTTGGCCGAATTGGCGTTGGCCAGGGTCTCCAGGGTGGTGAAGGTTTTCGAGGCGACGATGAACAGCGTGGTCTCGGGGTCGAGCTGCTTCAGCGTGGTCGCCAGATGCGCGGGGTCGAGGTTGGAGACGAAATGCACCCGCACGTTTTCCACCGCGTAATGATCGAGCGCGGCGCACACCATCGCCGGGCCCAGGTCGGAGCCACCGATGCCGATGTTCACCACGTCGCGGATCGGCTTGCCGGTGTGGCCCAGCCAGCTGCCATTGTGGATGGCCTCGACGAAGCGCTGCATCCGGTTGAGCACCTTGGCCACTTCGGCTTCCACATCCACGCCTTCCACCACCAGCGGGGGGCGCACCGGCGCACGCAGGGCCGTGTGCAGGACGGCGCGCTGCTCGGTGAAGTTGATGCGTTCGCCCTTGCACATCGCATTGCGCATCGCCTCCAGCTCGGATTCGCGCGCCAGTTGCATCAGGTGCTGCATCGTTTCCGGCGTGACGCGGTTCTTCGAGTAGTCGAGCAGCAGGTTGCCGCAACGCAGCGACAGCTTCTCGAAGCGCTGCGCATCTTCGCGAAAGGCGGCGCGCATGTTGAAGTCGCGCATGGACTTGTGGTGCTGTTCCAGCGTTTTCCAGGCGGGCAGGTGTTTGAGCGGTTTCATGGATGGGTGAGGTGTGGATCAGGCTTCGAAGGTATCATAAGCAGGCGGCGCGGCTGCCAGTCGGGCAAAGCGCGGCGCCTTATTGACGGAGATGGATGAGACAGCATGGCCACCGTGACACAAAACAAACTCGTATACATTACCTATTCCATCCTGGATTCGCGCGGCATGATCGTCGAGC
>JAJZRT010000679.1 GCA_021802595.1 Pseudomonadota bacterium | reverse complement strand
CATGCGCACCGCACAGCTGGCCGCAGAAACCAGCCCAGTCGTCGGCATGCGGCGACAGGCCGTGATGCACATGCACGGCTTGCAGTTCAAACGGGTGTTGATCGCGTAGCACCAGGAGTGCCTGCAGCAGGACAACCGAGTCGAGCCCGCCCGATAGTGCCAGCGTCAGCCGCGCGTGCGGGAAGACATGGCGGACAAGAACGTCCGCCACCGCTGCGAGGATTGCCTTATTTGGCGGGGGTTTCCTTGAAGCTGCCATACGCCCGCAGACGCTTGTAACGCGTGTCCAACAGGGCGTCGAGCGGTTGCTTGCGCAATTCGGCAAGGGTGTCGGTCAGCGCGCGGCGCATCGCCTGGAACATCGCGTCCCAGTCGCGCTGCGCCCCGCCCAGCGGCTCTTCGACAATGCGGTCGACCAGCCCGTTGGCTTTCAGACGGTCGGCGGTAATGCCCAGTGTTTCGGCGGCGACCGAGGCCTTGTCGGCGCTCTTCCACAGAATCGAGGCACAGCCTTCCGGCGAGATCACCGAATAGGTGGAGTACTGCAGGATCATCATGCGGTCGCCGACGCCGATCGCCAGCGCACCGCCCGAGCCGCCTTCGCCGACGATGGTGCAGACGATCGGCGTCTTCAGCTCGGCCATCACGTAGAGGTTGCGCGCGATCGCCTCGGACTGCCCGCGTTCCTCGGCGCCGATGCCGGGATAGGCGCCTGGCGTATCGATGAAGGTGAAAATCGGGAGACCGAACTTTTCGGCGAGACGCATCAGCCGCAGCGCCTTGCGATAGCCCTCGGGACGCGGCATGCCGAAATTGCGGTAGATCTTTTCCTTGGTATCGCGGCCCTTCTGGTGGCCGATCACCATCACCGGCTCGCCGTTGAAGCGCGCCATGCCGCCGACGATCGCGGCGTCGTCGGCGTAGGCGCGATCGCCATGCAGTTCGACGAAATCGGTGAACAGCCCCTGCACGTAATCGAGCGTATACGGGCGTTGCGGATGACGCGCCACCTGCGACACCTGCCACGCGTTGAGCTTGGCGTAGATGTCCCTGGTCAGCGTCTGGCTCTTCTTCTGCAGGCGGCGGATCTCCTCCGAAATATCGAGGGCTGAATCATCCTGCACGAAGCGCAGTTCTTCGATCTTGGCTTCAAGCTCCGCAATCGGTTGCTCGAAATCGAGGAAGGTGGTTTTCATCAAACAGTCTTGGAAAACAGGTTAGCCGGGCATTTTAGCAGCCCGGCGTCATTTGCCATGCAGTTCAGTGATGATGATGCCCGTGCGCGCCGTGCGCGTGACGATGCGTCACCTCGTCCGATGTCGCCGCCCGCACTTCAGTGACCTTGCACTGGAAATGCACCGCCTGACCGGCATAGGGATGGTTGCCGTCGACCACCACCTTTTCTTCGGAAATGTCGGTCACGGTGTAGAGCATTTCCTCGCTGCCGTCGACCGGCGAGCCGACGAACTGCATGCCGATTTCGATGTCGGCGGGAAACGACTCGCGCGGCTCCAGTCGCACCAGGTCCTCCTCGAACTCGCCGAAGGCGTCGGCCGGCTGCAGCTTGAGGTCGACCGTGTCGCCGACGGCCTTGCCTTCCAGCGCCTGCTCCACCAGCGGAAAAATGTTGTCGTAGCCGCCATGCAGGTAGCTGACCGGTTCGTCGCTTTCCTCCAGCAGCTTGCCGTCCATATCCTTGACGATATAGGTGATGGTGACCACGGTATCCTTGCCAATATTCACTTGAGTTCCCCTTTGCTCATTAGAGCAACCAGTTGAAGCACTTCCGCCGCATGGCCGCGGCTGGAAACGCCGTACAGGGCATGACGGATGACGCCCTGTTTGTCGATGATGAAAGTGGAGCGCACCACGCTCTTGCGCATGACGCCGTCCACTTCCTTGTCCTGCAGCACGCCATACGCCGCACTGGTGACCTGTTCCTTGTCGGCCAGCAGCCGCACGCTGATGCCGTGCTTGTCGCGAAACTCGCCATGCCTGATGCAGTCGTCGCGCGACACGCCGAGCACCTCGGCACCCAGTTTGGCGAAATCGCCTTCCAGTTCGGAAAACTCGATCGCCTCGGTCGTGCAACCGGGCGTATCGTCGCGCACGTAGAAATACAGCACGAGCGTCTTGCCCCGAAACCGGGACAATTCAACGATATTCATGTCCGCGTCCGGATTGGAAAAATCCGGCGCGCGATCTCCTGCTTTCAGCATGCGTGACTCCGCCACGTGTCTTTCCGGCAGCATTCTAACAGCCCCTCCCGGGCTGCATCGTTATAATCGATTTCATGATGAAGACCCTGCTCGGAGGGCTGAGCCCCGCCCGTTTCCTGCGCGATGTCTGGCACAAGCGCCCGCTCCTGATCCGCAACGCCGTGCCCGGCTTCACCGGACTCCTGTCACCCGCCGAGATGCGGGAACTGGCCGGGCGCGACGATGTGGAGTCGCGCCTGATCCAGGGCAGCGGTACGTACTGGCAGCTCGACCATGGCCCATTCAGAAAGGGGGACTTCAGGCGCCTGCCCAAAACCGGGTGGACGCTGCTGGTGCAATCGCTCAACCATTTTCTGCCCGAAGCGGATGCCCTGCTGGCGCATTTCAATTTCATTCCGCACGCCCGGCTCGACGACCTGATGGTGAGCTACGCGGTGCCTGGCGGCAGCGTGGGCCCGCATTTCGATTCGTACGACGTCTTCCTGCTGCAAGGCCAGGGACACCGCCGCTGGCAGATCAGCACGCAAACCGATCTGGCGCTCTTGGACGATGCGCCGCTGAAAATCCTGCGCCGCTTCAAGGCCGAGGACGAATGGGTGCTCGGCCCCGGCGACATGCTCTACCTGCCGCCGCATGTCGCGCATTACGGCGTCGCCGAAGATGCCTGCATGACCTATTCGATCGGCTTTCGCGCCCCCACCACCGAGGAACTGGCGCACGGCTTCCTGATGCATCTGCAGGACACGCTCACGCTGGAGGGGCGCTATGCCGATCCCGACCTGCGCCTGCAAACCCATCCGGGCGAAATCAGCCGGGCGATGCTGGCGCAGATCGAAACCATGATCGCCAAAATCAAATGGGGCAAGCGCGACGTCGCCGAGTTTGCCGGACGCTACCTGTCCGAGCCCAAGCCGAATGTGTTTTTCGACGCGCCCGATGCGCCGCTCAGCCGCGCTGCGTTCAACGGACAGGCAAGCAAGGCGGGCGTGGCGCTGAATCCCAAGTCGCGGCTGCTGTTTGCCGGCGGCCGTTTTTTCATCAATGGCGAGGCCTTCACCCCCGCAGTCGAGGAGTCGGCTGCATTGCGGCAACTGGCCGACCAGCGCCGCCTCGCCCCGCCCCTGCCCGCCGCGCTGCGCGAGCGTTTTTATGACTGGTACGCGGCCGG
>JAJZRT010000678.1 GCA_021802595.1 Pseudomonadota bacterium | reverse complement strand
ATCTGCTCGAAATCCTCAGTGCGCGGGAGGTTCAGACTGCCCAGGATGGGGATCACTCCGACGGGGGTGGGCTGATCCTGCGGGTCCGTGGTTCCCGGGCAAACTGGGTTTTCCGATTCACGTCCCCAGACGGTCGGCGACGCGACGCAGGGTTCGGCACCGTCCATCGGCAATCAATTGCGGCGGCTGGTCAGAGCCTGCATCTCGCCCGGGAGCGAGCACGCCGTGCGAGGGAGATCCTTGCTGCTGGCGGAGACCCCCTCGAACAAAAGCGCGACGCACGCAAGGCCGCTGCCGAAAAGGTCGCCGCCGCCAAGGCCGAGCGCACGGCCCAAGCCACCACCCTTGCCCGCTGCGCCCGCGATTACCACGAGCGGTCGGTGGAGCCGCGATTCACGTCAAAGCATGCCGCGCTGTGGATTGCGAGCCTGGAGAACAATGTCCCCAATGATCTGTGGCATTCGCCCATCGACCGGATTGAGCCCGTCGCGCTGTTCGGGGCCATGGCCGCGCTGAAAAAGCGCATACCCGAAACCGCCGACAAGGTGCGCCAACGGTTGGACAAGGTCTTCGACGATGCGATCTTCCATGGCCGCTGTACGGTAAACCCGGCGCGAATAATTCGGGGGAAACTCGGTGATGAGCCTCGCGGTCGGGCAGAGGGTCACTACGCTGCCCTGCCGTACCCGGAGGTTCCGTCTTTCGTCGCCCAACTACGCACGCATTCTTGCATCGCGGCGCGGGCCCTGGAATTCGCGCTACTCACCGCGTCGAGGACAAACGAAGTACTGGGAGCGACCTGGAACGAGATCGATGAGTTAACGGGCGTCTGGCGCATTCCGGCGGCTCGCATGAAAGGCGGCGAAGAGCACGTCGTGTATCTGAGCAGTCGGGCGCAGGAGATCGTCAAGGACATGCAGCGGCTTGGCGGAATGTATGTATTTCCGTCGCCCACCGATCCTCGTCGCCCGCTCAGCGGCATGAGCATGCTGATGCAGCTCCGCCGAATGAAATACGAGACGCGAACCACAGTGCACGGGATTTGCAGGGCGTCGTTTTCGACGTGGGCAAACGAGAACGCCGTGGCAAGGCCCGACGTGATCGAGGCCACCCTTGCTCACCGAGAGGTGGACCGGGTTCGGGCCGCGTATAACCGTGCGTCTTTTGCTGCGGAACGAGCGGCTCTGTTACGCGCCTGGGCCGGATTTTGTGACGGAAAACAGCATGCGGAAGTGAATGCGCCCGATGCGCAAGTCTTGCCCTTGGCGAAAGCCGCGTAGAGGGTCGCGGTAAGCAGACTAAAAAGGTGTTGATAGATGCACTGAGTTAGTGTAAGATTCACAAAGTTGCACCTGTCGCTCAATGGAGTGGGTCGAACGGCAAATCGCCGTTCACGACGGGGTGGTCCGCAATGGGCTGCTTATCACTCCTGAGCGAATGACTCCCAGTAAGGATTCTTCGCCGGGATCCGATGGATCAGGCGATGGCCTATGGCTGCTCGCCACGGATGGGGGGGTTGCTATGGAAGTCATTTCGCCGGTTCGACTCGCTGCGTTATCGCACGGGCGGCATCTTTTCGGCATTTCGTGTTCCGCACGCCAATATGCCACGTGCCTTTCAAGGGGTGCGTGATGGTCTACCGAGCCCCCAGTTTCCCCGCCGCACCGCGTTCGCGGTCGTGCCGCGAAGATGCGGTCCAGCCCGAGCTGTTGACGGCCCGCCAAGCTGCCCAGTTGCTCGGCATCAGCATCCGGAGCTTGCACAACAACCGCAGCAACCTTCCTTCCGCGATCACATTGAGCCCGAAGCTGGTGCGCTGGCGAAAAGCAGATCTGCTTGAATTTATTGCGGGCCTTCATCCGAATGACGAACCGCGCAATGAGCCTGGACAGCTCAGGGCGGCTCGTCAGCGCCGACTGGCCGGCAAATCCGCCAGCGATGCGAGTGCCACGAAATCAGGGCAAGTCGGGCAGGCGGGGCAAGTGCCAACGTCCGAGGGCGGCGACGGCTATGCAATTGATTGCAGGGGGTAAGCCAATGAGCATCGGGAAGGCGTCAATGGAGTTTCGAACCGCAAGGGCGTCCGAGCGGAAATTGCTGAACGATATTGCAAAAGAAGGACATCCAGGGGGAACAAAGCGGTCGATGTTCCTGATCCAACGTTACTTGTCGTCCTACGCGTCGCGCCTCGTTGCCACCCGTCAAGCCTTCAGGGACCTGAAACCCCACCGCCGTCCGTCCAAAAGCGCCATCCCCGACATCGCGTCGAATCTACGTCCGTGGGCCGGGACGCAAGAAATCGTGCACCTGAATTTCAAGGGCGAGTCGTACCGGCCCATCATGGACTTCGGCATTGAGAACAAGTCGCTACAAGTTCTCGTGCGCAACGTACTTTGCCTGTGCAAAACGCATCCATTTCAATTCGCAACGAAGGGAGGAACCCACCATGCCATAGAAACAGTCCGAAAATATTTGCTGGAAGGATACCGATGGACAGCCGAAATCGACATCAGGCGTTGCTTCAACAGCTTCCAAGGCGACGCTATTCCGGGAGTGCTTCCCCTACCAGAGGGAGTCGTCCAATCTGTAATCCTCTCCAAGGGGTTCAACATTCCTCCTAAATGTAATCACTATGACCTTCATGAAGTAGACCCGAGCTTGACGCTGAGCGATATGCCAGATTGGATCGCAGACGAGTTCAACGCGGCCCGGAAAGGGATTGCACAAGGGTCGGCCAGCAGCCCGACTGTCGCCGAGATTTTGTTGACGGGCGTATTTCACAAGATTCCTGACGTCGGAATCGTCGTGAACTACGCCGACAACTTCCTGTTGATGGCGAAGTCGAAAGCTGATTTGGTGTCGATTTCAGAAACCTTGTGCGGTGCGCTAGATGCACACCCTGCCGGGCCGCTACGGTCTAGAGTTGAATGCGAAGCGGAACCAGGAGATATGTTTAATTTTCTCGGCCACGAACTGGCGTATATCCCAAACGGAACCGTACGCATCGCTCCGTCCCCAGAGAATCTTTGGCGGTTTAACTGGAAATTCGATCGGAAGCTCGAACGCATCTCGTCATCCGACGTTCCACCTCGTGAACGCGCAAAGCAACGAGCAAACATTCGACGCTACGTGCGCAGTTGGTGTGGAGCATTCAAGCTATGGCCGGGTGCGGAATCGCACCGTGCAAAGTGCCATTTGCGGATAGCAAAGGCGTGCCCCGTGGCGAAATGACGTAGCAGGAGGCTGCGTTCAAGGTTTCGCAGTGGGAGCAATACAAATGTGGCTCTTCTCGGAATAGTGTGGGTAGATTTTCATGAGTTCAGAGGGCTGGGAGCATGGAAGTCAGCACTTTGAGGCGGAGGTACTCCTCGTCGCGCAGGCCATACGCTCGGCGCTGG
>JAJZRT010000677.1 GCA_021802595.1 Pseudomonadota bacterium | reverse complement strand
TGGCCCGGGAACGCCTGGTTCCGGGGCAGCTACTTCTCCGGCGACACCCAGCCCGGCGAAATCAGCCACGAACAGGCCGTCCAGCTGGATCTGCTGGCCATCGCCCTGCGCGAGCCGGTCGAAACCCTGGTGCAGTTTTTCCGCCTGAACCCCGACATGGCGCCTCGCCTGCTTGCCATCGCCAACTCCCAGGTCGGCGGCCTGAGCCGTCCCGCCGAATCGACGGCCCATGCGCTGATCATGCTGGGACAGCAACGCGCCAGCCGCGTGGCAGCCCTGCTGGCGCTGACCGGCAGGCAGCCGACCGAATCCTCTCGCCACTACGCCATCACTGCGCTCACGCGGGCGCTGTTCATGGGAAAGATCACCCGTCTGGGTGCCCCGGCGGAGAGCGCGGCCGCAGCGTTCGAAATCGGCCTGCTGTCGACCGCCACCCATGCGCTGTCGCTCCCGGTGGAAACGCTCATCCGCAAGCTGGGCCTGTCGGCAACCAGCGCACGCGCGCTGAGCGCCCATCCCTCGCCCGAAGGCGCCATGCTGCAGCTGACCTATGCCTGCGAAAACAACGACGTCGAGACCCTCGCCTCGTACGCGCAGCAGCTGGACATTCCGCTGCACCAGATTTCCGTGGCCTACCTGGATGCCCTGATCGCCGCATCGGAACTCGACGCCGCCCTGCACTGACAGCGTAAAATGGCGGTTTTGCCTGCCGGCCGCCTCATGTACCCTACCCTGGTTTTCGACATTGAAACGATCCCCGACCTCGCCGGATTCGCCGCCGTCAACGGCATAGACGCCGCGGCATTGCCGCAGGCCGAACTCGCCGAAATGGCCCTGCTCGCCCGCCGCCAGAAGACCGGCAGCGATTTCATGCCGCACCACCTGCAGCGCATCGTCGCCATTTCCTGCGTCCTCAGAAGCGGCGACCAGCTCAAGGTGTGGTCGCTGGGCGAGCCCGACAGCAGCGAGGCCGAACTGATCCAGCGTTTCTACGACGGCATCGAGCGCTACACCCCGCAACTCGTCTCGTGGAACGGCGGCGGCTTCGACCTGCCGGTGCTGCATTACCGCGCGCTTATCCATGGCGTGGCCGCAGCGCGCTACTGGGACTGGGGCGACGACGACAAGGAATTCAAGTGGAACAGCTACCTGGGCCGCTACCACACCCGCCATCTCGATCTGATGGACGTGCTGGCGATGTACCAGGCGCGCGCCAACGCGCCGCTCGACCAGATGGCCAAGCTGTGTGGTTTCCCGGGCAAGCTCGGAATGGACGGCTCGAAGGTGCTGGAGGCTTTCCAGAACGGTGAAATCGACGCCATCCGCAACTATTGCGAAACCGACGTGATGAACACCTGGCTGGTCTACCTGCGCTTCCAGAAGATGCGCGGCACGCTGACCGAATCCGCCTACGCGGCCGAGATCGAACTCGCGCGCAGCACGGTACAGGCTCATCCCGCGCCGCACTGGCAGGAATTCCTGGCGGCCTGGGCATGAATCAGACTGTCGATATCCTTTCCCTCGATCACGAGGGCCACGGCGTCGCCCGCATCGACGGCAAGGTCACCTTCGTCGACGGCGCGCTGGCCGGCGAGCGCGCGGAAATCGCCGTCTATCGCAAACATGCCAAGTACAACTCGGCCAACGCAGTCGCCATCCTGAAATCCAGCGCCCAGCGCGCCGAACCGCGCTGCCGCTACTTCGGCCGCTGCGGCGGCTGCTCGATGCAGCATCTGGAACCCAGCGCGCAGGTCGCCGCCAAGCAGCGCGTGCTGGAGGAAAACCTCGCGCGCATCGGCAAGGTCAGGCCCGAGGTCATCCTGCGCGCGCTGCACGGCCCGTCCTGGGGCTACCGCCACCGTTCGCGGCTGTCGGTGCGCCGCGTCGACAAGAAAGGCGGCATGCTGGTCGGATTCCACGAGAAGCGCTCCAGTTTCATCGCCGACATGGCGAGCTGCGAAATCCTCACGGCGGACGTGTCAGCCCTGATCCAGCCGTTGCGCGAACTGATCATCGGACTGTCGAATTCCGACCGCATCCCGCAGATCGAGATCGCCGTCGGTGAGCACGTCACCGTGCTGGTGTTCCGCCTGCTCGAGCCGTGGACCGACGACGACGCGGACAAGGTGCGCGCGTTCGCCGACGCGCATCGCGTGCAGATCTGGGAACAGAAGAAGGGACCCGAGACCGCGCGCCCGTTCTGGCCCGACATCGCCCCGGAACTCTCCTACAGCCTGCCCGAGTTCGGCCTCGTCATGCCGTTCAAGCCGACCGAATTCACCCAGGTCAATACCGCCATCAACCGCGCACTGGTCAGCCGCGCACTGCGCCTGCTCGACCCCGGGCCGGGCGAACGCATCGCCGACCTCTTCTGCGGGCTGGGCAACTTCACCCTCCCGATCGCCACCCGCGGCGCCGACGTGCTCGGCATCGAAGGCAGCGCCGAACTGGTCGCGCGCGCACGCGAAAACGCCCAGCGCAACCGCCTGCCCCATGCCCATTTCGTGGTCGACAACCTGTTCGAGATGACGCCTGAAAAATTCGCCGCGCTCGGCCATTTCGACAAGCTGCTGATCGATCCGCCGCGTTCCGGTGCCATCGAAGTCGTCAAGTCATTGCCCGACAGCGGCGCGCCACAGCGGATCGTGTATGTCTCCTGCGACCCCGCCACGCTGGCGCGCGACGCCGAGGTGCTGGTGCACGTCAAGGGCTACCGGCTCGCGGCCGCGGGCGTGGCCAACATGTTCCCGCATACCGCCCATGTGGAGTCGATTGCGCTTTTCGAGCGTTAATCCATTAAAATCCGGCGCTTAACTCACTTCCAACCATCATGGCACTCATCGTACAAAAATACGGCGGCACCTCGGTCGCCAACGTCGAACGCATCCGCGCCGTTGCGGAACGCGTCGCCAAGTTCAAAATGCTCGGGCATCAGGTCGTGGTCGTCCTCTCCGCCATGTCCGGCGAGACCAACCGGCTGATCGCGCTGGCCAAGGCCATCCAGGCACAGCCCGATCCGCGCGAACTCGACATGCTGGTGTCCACCGGCGAGCAGGTCACGATTGCCCTGCTCGCCATGGCACTGAAAGACCTCGGCCTGAAGGCGAGAAGCTATACGGGTTCCCAGGTCCGCATCCTCACCGACAACGCCTACACCAAGGCCCGCATCCTCAGCATCGACGAAGCCAACATGCGGCGCGACCTCGATTCCGGCCACGTGGTCGTGGTCGCCGGTTTCCAGGGCGTCGACGAACAGGGCAACATCACCACGCTGGGCCGTGGCGGTTCGGATACCACCGGCGTGGCGCTCGCCGCGGCGCTGAAGGCCGATGAGTGCCAGATCTACACCGACGTCGACGGCGTCTACACCACCGACCCGCGCATCGTGCCCGAGGCGCG
>JAJZRT010000676.1 GCA_021802595.1 Pseudomonadota bacterium | reverse complement strand
CGTGGATGGACGCGTCCTGGTGGATCGTCACCGAGCCGTCGCGGCCGTCGTTCGAGGCGATCAGCCGCAGCCGTCCCTGCAGGCTGTCGGGGGCGAAGGCAATCTGTTCGTAGCCCGGTTCCAGCCCGTAGGCGTCCGGCTCGATCCAGATCTGCAGCAGGTGCACCGGCTCGGTCCTCGAGGCGTTGTATTCGCTGTGGGCGATGCCGTGGCCGGCGCGCATGCGCTGCAGCTCGCCGGGGCGGATCACGCCGCCGTTGCCGAGCGAATCCTTGTGTTCGAGCGCGCCCGCGAGCACCCAGGTGACGATTTCCATGTCCTGGTGGCTGTGGGTCGGGAAGCCCGCGCCCGGTGCGATGCGGTCGTCGTTGATCACGCGCAGCGGGCCGAAGCCCATCCACTCGGGATCGTGGTAGCTCGAAAACGAGAAGGTGTGATAGCTGTCCAGCCAGCCATGGTTGGCGTGGCCGCGTTCGGACGATTTGCGTACGGTCAGCATGAGGTGCTCCTTTTTCTCTGGCTTGTTCAGGCGATGGGGTGACTATAGGCGTGGCCCTCGGCGAGTAAAACCGGCACAATTCGATCAACTCATTCGAATTGTTCGAACATGCCGCTGACCCTGGAGGCGCTGACCATCCTCGATGCCATCGACCGCAAGGGTTCGTTTGCCCGCGCCGCCGAGGAACTTGGGCGCGCGCCGTCCTCGCTGACCTATGCCGTGCAGCAGATCGAGGCCGAGCTCGACGCGTTGCTGTTCGACCGCTCCGGCCACCGCGCGCGTTTCACCCCGGCAGGCCGCCTGCTGCTGGACGAGGGGCGGGCGCTGCTGGGCGCCGCCCATGCGCTGGAAAACAAGACGCGCCAGATGGCGGGCGGCTGGGAACCGCAGTTCACCCTGGCGATGGAAGGCATCCTGCCCGTGGCCCCGCTGTTGCCGGTGCTCGATGCGTTCTATCGCTTGGGGCAGGCAACCGAGATCCGGTTGCGCCACGAGGTGCTGGCCGGCAGCTGGGATGCGCTCGCCTCCGGCTGCGCCGACCTGGCGATCGCGGGCGGCGAGGCGCCGGCGGGCGGCGGCTTCCGCACCCGCGTGCTGGGGCGCGTCGAATTCGTCTTCTGCGTGGCGCCGCAGCACCCGCTGGCACGCGCCAGAAAACCGCTCACCCAGGCCGATATCGCCGCGCACCGCGCGGTGGTGATTGCCGACACCGCGCGCAACCTGCCGCTGCGCAGCGCGGGCTGGCTGCAGCAGCAAGCCCGCCTGACGGTGGCCGACCTGCCGGGCAAGCTGGCCGCCCAGCAGGCCGGGCTGGGGGTGGGATCGCTGCCGCGCTGGCTGGCGGAGCGCGAGGTGGCGGCCGGCCGTCTGGTGCGCTGCGAATGGGCGGGCGGCAATCCGCGCGAAACCCTGCACCTGGCGTGGCGCAGTGGCGAGGCGGGGCGCGCGCTCGACTGGTTCACGCGGGCGCTGACGAAGCCCGGGGTGTTTGCGGAGGTGGTCGATGCCGACTGAGAAAACGTCGCTTGAGCAGATGCGGCTCGACAAGTGGCTGTGGGCGGCGCGCTTTTTCAAGACGCGCAGCCTGGCCACCCAGGCGATCGACAACGGGCGGGTGAAGCTGAACGGCGAGCGCATCAAGCCTGCGCGCGACGTGAAGCCGGGCGACCGCCTCGACGTCCGCATTGGCGACGCCGAGTGGACCCTGACGGTGCAGGCGCTGGCCATGCAGCGCGGTCCGGCACCGGTGGCGCAGGCGCTGTATGTCGAAGACCCCGCCAGCCTTGCGCGCCGTCTGCAGCAGACGAGCGACCGCAAGCTGGCCGCCAGCCCGGCCGCCTCGATCAAGGGGCGCCCCACCAAGCGCGACCGGCGGAAGATCCATCGCTTCACCGGCGAATGAGGCACGGAATTTACCGATGGATTGCCGCCGCAAAGCGCGGCTAAACGCATAGAATCAGCGGTTCCGAGAACCGTAATTTATGACCGTTTCCCCCGCTTTGTCCCTGTTCCTGCGCCGTGCCTCGCGCTGGCTGGCAGCCTTGCTGGTGTTGGCTGCCGCAGGCTTTGCCACGGCGGTGGGCCTGATGTATTTCTGGGTGTTGCCGAATATCGCCACCCACCGCGATACGGTGGCCGAACTGATGTCGCGTGCGCTGGGGCAGCGGGTGACCCTGGATGCGGTGTCGGGCGTGTGGCAGCAGGCGCGTCCCGAATTCCGCCTGCAGGGCGTTCGCCTGTACGACCATCAGGGCCATGCGGCCCTTTACCTGCCCGAGCTCGAGGCGTCGTTTGCTTGGCGTTCGCTATTGTTTCTGGAACCCCGTTTCAACCGGATCGAGCTGCAGGGGCTGGTGCTCGGGGTGCGGCGCGCGCGCGATGGGCATTTCTACGTCGGCGGCATCCCGGTCAATCCGGCCGCCCCGGACAGCGGGTTTTCCAGCTGGCTGCTGCGGCAGGGGCAGGTGCACGCCGGCAGCGTCACGCTCACCTGGCTCGATGAAGTACGCAATGCGCCGCCGCTCACCCTGACGGCGGTCGATTTCACGCTGACCAATGTGCGCCGGGCCCATCGGCTGATGGTACGCGCCATTCCGCCGGCCAGCCTGGCGCGGCCGGTGGAGGTCGTGGCGAAATTGCGCGCGCGCCATGTGGACGATCTCAAGAGCTGGAACGGCACCATCGATGCGAGCGTGGCCGGGGTGTCGTTTCCGCGCCTCGCTGCCTGGCTGGCACTGCCCTATCAACCGCAGCAGGGCTGGGGCGCGCTGAACATGCAGTTCGAGGTGGCGCGCGGCGCCCTGGTCGGCGTGACGGCCGCGCTTGAACTGCACGACGTCGCGGCGGTTCTGGGCGAGGGGCTGCCCGCATTGCGGCTGGCACAGGTGCGCGGCCAGGCGATGTGGCAGCGCGGTCCCGCGGGCCAGCGCGTGGCGTTCGACAAGCTGCGGGTGGCGCGCCCGGGTGCCGCCCTCGGCACGCCGTTCAACGCCGGGGTGTCGTGGGGCGGGACGGAACGCGAAATCTCGGCCGAAGGACTCAGCCTGGGCGGCTGGCAATCGCTTCTGCCGAGCCTGCCGATGGACGATGCCTTGCGCGCCCGTCTGCAAACCCTGCAGCCGCAGGGCCGCTTCGACCTGCTGCGGTTCCGCTGGAGCGGACCGCAGCCCGGACTGGACAATTTCAGCGTCGCCGCCCGCTTCAGCGGGCTGGGCATGTCGGCGGTCGACAACCAGCCGGGCCTGACCAACCTGAGCGGGCGTATCGAGGGCGATGCGCGTGCCGGGGTGTTCGAGATCGATTCGCAGCAGATGAAGCTGAGCCTGCCCGATCTGTTCCGCGAGCCCTCGTTCGGGATCGACAGCCTGCATGCGCGCGGCAAATGGGCCAGAACGCCGCGAGG
>JAJZRT010000675.1 GCA_021802595.1 Pseudomonadota bacterium | reverse complement strand
GATCGCGATGCCGGTGGTGCCGGAAAACGTCGACGCCGAAGTGAGGAACAGCGCCGCGCACTACGCCAAGCACCACCACTGCATCTTCTGTGCACTGATCGACGAAGCGCTGACCTTCGAGGCGACCATCTACGACCG
This sequence comes from Pseudomonadota bacterium, assembly GCA_021802595.1. The sequence continues at coordinate 3,263 of JAJZRT010000675.1, read as the reverse complement.
CACCTCGGGGGCGGTGCGGCGCAAGATCAACGTCGGCCAGTACGTGGTCGAGCGCGGCGAAAAATTCATTGCGATCAAGCCCTTCGCCAGCCGCTACGAATGGGAGGTGCACATCCTGCCGCTGGCGCACCAGGCCGATTTTCTCGACGTACGTGGCGAGGACCTGGCCGACCTGGCGCGGGTGATGAAGCGCACCATGGCGCGGCTGGATGCCGTCATCGGCGGCGCCCAGTACAACTTCTTCCTGCACTCGGTCCCGCACGATGCCCAGCGGGGCGCGCACGCGCCAAGCTACCACTGGCACCTGGAAATCTGTCCGCGTACGTCCATCCCCACTGGCTTCGAACTGGGCTCCGGACTGTTCGTCAACACGATCAACCCGGAACAGGCGGCCGAGCGGCTGCGTACGGTGGAAGTATAGAAATTGCCATAGGTTAAAATGACTGGTTTTTAACAAACCCGGCCAATTCATGGTGCCAGTCAACGAACCCGGCCGGTGTGCGTCGCCAGCCAGCCAGGGCAGTTCGCATGTCGACCGCCTGAACGCGCTGTGGAAGCTGTCGGTACAGGGCGGACTCTCCGATCCCGAGCGCATCCGGGCCATGCTGGATATGGCGGCCGGAGTGCTGGACATGGATCTGGTGGTGCTCGGCGAGTTTGGCGAACACTACACCGCCCGTTACGTCAGCGATCGCCTCGGCGTGTTCCCGGAGGGGACGACGCTGCCGGCGGAGAAGGCGCTCTGCCACGTCGTCCACCTAAGCCGGACGCCCTACCACATCGCGGACCTCGCGGCGCACCCTCTGCATGCGCAGGACGTGCTGGTGACGGAACTGGGGATGCGCACCTATTCGGGCATCCCGGTCGCGGTCGGTGACGAGGCCCGCTGGGTGCTGGCTTTCCTGCGCAGGCGCAGCGACGCGCCACCCGATGCGGTCGACATCGCATACATGGACCTGATTGCCGACTGGCTCGGCAACGCCCTTTACCAGTCCGCACAAAAAGACTTGCTGCAGCGCATCGCGCTGACCGACCCGCTGACCGGCCTGCCCAACCGGCGTGCGGCCGAGGAACGCCTGCAAAAGGAGAAGGCGCGCACCTTGCGGGACGGGCAGGGCTTTGCGCTGGCGCTGGTCGACCTCGACCATTTCAAGATGGTGAACGATCGATACGGCCACGCCGTCGGCGACGAAGTGCTCAAGGCCGTGGCGCGCCGATTCGAGTCCGGACTGCGCGAGGGCGACTGGGTGGCGCGCTGGGGGGGCGAGGAGTTCCTGTTCGTCCTGCATGGAAGCACGACGGAAGAGGCCGCCAACATCATGGAACGGCTCGCCGGCCAGGCCCGTGCGACCCCAGTCCAGACCAACGTGGGCGCCATTTCCCTCAGTTTCTCGGCCGGGGTGGCGGCCTTCGGTGCGAACGACAGCGAGATCCTGTCCTTGCTGGAGGATATCGATGCGGCCCTGTATCGGGCCAAGGCCGAGGGGCGTGACCAGGTCCAGGTGGCGGTGCAAACCCGTGTCCAGTGGAACAGCGCGCTGCTGCGGCAGGCGCTGGCGGAAAAGAGGATACGACAGGCCTCGCAGGTCATCGTCGATCTGCAAAGCGGGCAGGCCGTCGCCGACGAAGCGCTCGCGCGCATCCAGACGGCCACCGGCGACATCGTCGAGGCGCGGGATTTCGTCGACATGGCGGAAGGCCTGGGCCTGATGGCCGAAATCGACCGCCAGGTGATCCGAGACGTGATGCAGCGCTGCGTGAAACGCATGGATCAGGGGGGCGCGCCCGACTTTGCCCACTTCGTGAACGTGTCGCCGCAGTTTCTGGCGCGACGCGACCTGGTCGAGGAAATGCTCGAAAACGCCATGGGCTATTGCCAGACCTGCAGCGTGATGCTGGGGCCGGTCAAGCCCATCGTGCTGGAACTGACCGAACGCCAGCGCATCGTCAGTCTGGCCAAGTTGCGTGCGGATTTGCAGCCCTTCATCGATTTCGGCTTCCGCCTCGCACTGGACGATTTCGGCAGCGGTTATTCGTCCTATCTCTATCTGGCGCACCTGCCGGTCAGTTTCCTCAAGATCGAGGGCTGGCTGGTGTCGAACATGCGCCAGGACCGCAAGGTGGCGGGCATCGTGGAAAGTCTGGCGAACTTTGCCCGCAAGGAAGGCGTGTTCACCGTGGCCGAGCATGTCGAGGACGCGGAAACTGCCCGCATGCTGGCTGACATGGGCGTGGATTACGGGCAGGGATGGCATTTCGGACGGCCGCAACTGGCCGGATCATGAACCAGTACGACACCCCATAAGTTTCGCTATGTTCGCGCGTCCCGCATCGCAGATTGCTTTGTCGCTCATCCTCGCCATAGCTACGGCTATGGCTGCGGTTCGCTTCGCGCACTCGGCGCGCGGATGCGCGTCTCGGCATGTACGCAAACTTATGGGTTGTCGTACTAGAATGAGAGCCCGAATCGAACCAGAATAGAGGCTCACCATGTCTGCCGAGCCCCCCTCATGCAATCCCGTGCCGAAGATCGTGGTGCTGCCTGACGCCTGGAGAATGACGGTTGTTTGACCGGCACAAGGGCGGCGAGCGCGTCATTCTGGTGGCGATCGATTTCGGGACGCCGGATTTTGCCGAAGGCGTGGCCGAGTTGCGCCTGCTGGCAGCCGGTGCCGGGCTCGAGATCCTCGGCGAGGTGCAGGGCAAGCGCAGCCGTCCCGATGCCGCGCTGTTCGTGGGAAGCGGCAAGGCCGACGAGATCGCCGCGCTGGTCGCCGCCACCGAGGCCGACGTCGTCATCTTCAATCACGAGCTGTCGCCCGCGCAGGAGCGCAACCTGGAGCGTCGCGTGCACTGCCGGGTGGTCGATCGCGTCACACTGATCCTGGATATCTTCGCGCGCCGTGCGCATAGCGCGGAGGGCAAGCTGCAGGTCGAGCTGGCGCAGTTGCAGCATCTGTCGACCCGGCTGGTGCGGGGGTGGAGCCACCTCGAGCGCCAGCGTGGCGGTGTCGGCATGCGCGGCCCTGGTGAGAAGCAGCTGGAAACCGACCGCCGCCTGATCGGGGTACGGGTCAAGGCGCTGCGCGACCGGCTCGAGAAACTGGGCAGGCAGCGCCGCACCCAGCGGCGCGCACGCGGACGCCAGCAGATAATGTCGGTGGCCCTGGTGGGCTACACCAACGCCGGCAAATCCACCCTGTTCAATGCGCTGACGCGCGCGGGCGCCTATGCGGCCGACCAGCTGTTCGCCACGCTGGACA
>JAJZRT010000674.1 GCA_021802595.1 Pseudomonadota bacterium | reverse complement strand
GCGGGCCTTTGCGGGCGGCAGCGAGGATTCGGGATGCCGCGCGAAGAATCCGGATTGCGGCCGCGCTTCCAGCCAGCCGTGGCTTTCCAGCAGCCGGTAGGCCGACACGGCCGTGTTCTGGCTGACCCGGTGCTGTTCGGACAGCCGCCTGACGGAAGGCAGGCGATCGCCGGGCTGATACACGCCCTGGCGGATGGCATTCTTCACGTGCGTCGCGAGGTTTTCGTACAAGTTCATGGCAGCCTCCTGTCTCGCCAGTGTAGGGCCGGGACCGGGTGCGGATGCAGTACACGCGATGCGGATTCCGACGGGTACAGTCGGGCCTTGCGTGCCACTGTAACCCAGGCAAACCGGTTTTTCTGCATCTGTATCGAGGTGCCGCGCCCGCCTAGCATTCCGGACATGGATCGCATCACACCCGAGTCGGGCAGTGCAGATATCCGGCAGTTCGTGCGCCGGGCCGGGGCCTTGCGCCGGCGCGTCCTGCGCAGGACAGTAGGCAGGCTGCTGCGGCGCCTGCACCTCGCCCTGGCCGGTCGCCGTGCCGAACTGGAACTCGGCGCACTGAGCGACCGCGCGCTGCACGACCTGGGCGTGGATCGCGGCGGCATCATGTACGTGGCCCGCTACGGGCGGGGAGAGCGCCGGGCGCACGCACTGCGCCGGCTGCTGGCCGCGGCCCGGCAATACGGCATACACATCAGGAATCGGAGGACGCATGATCACGCAAGCACAGGCCGATCAGTTCGGCAGGGACTGGATCGAAGCCTGGAACAGCCATGACCTGGACAGGATACTGTCGCACTACAGCGAGGATTTTGTGATGTCATCACCGCACATCGCCGCGATCGCGGGCGAGCCCAGCGGCGTGCTCAAGGGCAAGCGCGCGGTGGGGGACTACTGGAGGCAGGCGCTGTCGCGCATTCCCGGTCTGCATTTCGAATTGCTGGCCACGTTTGCCGGCGCGGACAGCGTGGCGATTCACTACAACGGCGCACGCGGCCCCGCGATCGAAGTGCTGTTCTTCGGTGCAAGCGGGCTTGTTGATCGAGCCGCTGCGCACTACCTGCCTCCGATGACTTGACCCCGGTGACCGCCTGGTCCCGGCGCGAGAAGGGATAACAGTGGCCAGACTCGCATGGATTCCACGCGCCTGACGGGCCCGGGTCTAGATCACGATGGTCAGGCTGTCTTTCTTAGCCTGCGCCGGGTTACACTTTCTGCCCTGCGGCCTTGTGGCCAGTCTGGGGGAATAACCGACCATGTCCCGGCAGCATCCCATCATCGCGGTGACCGGCTCGTCCGGTGCCGGCCTGTCTACGATACGCCACGCGTTCAAGTTCATTTTCCAGCGCATGAACATCAAGCCTGCGATCGTTCATGGCGACGGTTTCCGGCGTTATACCGATCGGCAGTTTGCCGCGCTGCTCGAGGAAGCACGGGCCAGCGGCCGCAACATTTCCTGGTTCGGGCCCGAGTGCAATCATTTCCAGGAGCTGGAAGCCTTTTTCAAGGCCTATGGCGAATGTGGCAGCGGCGTGGTCCGCCAGTATGCGCACACGGCCGGGCACGCCGAGGAACTGGGCGTGCCGCCTGGGGAGTTCACGCCCTGGGCGCCGCTGCCGCCGGGCAGCGACCTCCTGTTCTACGAGGGACAGCATGGCGGCCTGATGGCCAACACCTGGACGCGCCGCAAGGTCGACTCGCGCCACTTTCCGCCGGGGATCGACCGCCGCGTCGGTCGCCAGGGCATCGACGTGGCCCAGCATGTGGACCTGCTGATCGGCGTGGCGCCTGCCATCAACCTGGAGTGGATACAGAAGATCCACCGCGACTGCAAAACGGGCACCTGCACGCCCGAGGAATCGGTGGAAACCATCCTGCGCCGCATGGACGACTACATCCACTACATCGTTCCCCAGTTCGCCCTGACCGACATCAATATCCAGCGCATGCCGCTGGTGGATACCTCCGATCCCTTCATTGCGCGCGACGTGCCGCTGGCCGACGAATCGCTCTGCGTCATCCACTTCCGCGATCGCGAGCGACATGATTTCCCCGACCTGCTCAGGCGCATTCCCGACGCCACCATGTCGCGTCCGACCACCATGGTGATTCCCAGCAGAAGCCTGCGCCTGGCCCTGGGCGTAATTTGCGGCCCGATCCTGGCGGGGTTCATGGAGGCGCGCGGGTAGGACTGGGGGCATGAGAACCACGGGGTCTTGCTTTTTGCCGTTGCCGCGCAAGACAACACGTGCTGCCCGGTTCGATTAAAGGGGTCAGCGGTGCGCGTACCCCAGCACCAACAACAGCAGCGCCGACAGGGCCATGGCCGCATGGAGGCTGACGCCCATCATGGGCGGGGGCGAGCGATGTTCCCGATTGCCGATGCGCAGGGCCAGCAGGACCAGCCCGCCCGACAGCGCCAGGACGAACAGCAGCGCCGCATCGTTGTACAGCATCTGGACGGGGCCGCCGAAGATCTGCCGCGCCAACAGCCCCAGGCCGAGCAGGGCGACGCCGGCATGCGCCGCCGCCAGGGCCCGCGAGCCCCGTCGATAACGCACGCCCAGGACCACGAGCCACAGGCCCAGCGCCACCGCCAGGCAAAACAGAATGATTGCGACAAGGACCATGCGCTTTCCCCGATCAAGGATGGCGAACAAGCTTAAACACCGCGGCAAGTCATCGCAAGCCGCAAGCCATCGTGGGCTGGCCTTGCAGGCCCCCGTCGCCCAGATCGGCTTCTCGCGCGTCAGTTCACCCAGATAGCGTGAGTAGCCATTTCCGCGATCCACCCGCCTGCCGCCGTCGGCCAGACGGATGCGTATGCCGTTCACCAGGCCGTTGGGCCCGGCGGCGCAGATGAGGTGGAGCAGGCATTCCTCCCAGGTGGCGATCTGGCCGAGGGCGAGCCAGATTTCACGGGCGTCGTTGCGGCGCTCGGCGTGGCAGCGGGCCGGGTTGCCGCGCCGAAGTCCTCGGGCCGGACGGCTTCGGCCTCGTGCAGGGGAAGATCCGGATGAAGGGCATCGCGAAGGTTCCTCTGTCGGTTTGCCGGGAACTCCGTGCATTATCCGGTCAGTCGGGACTTTCGCTGAAAACAGGGGGAAGGCACCGGCGTCGTCAGCGCCGGGGGAATCAGTGCTTGCGCCGCGGCTGCGATGGGGCGGGTCCGCTGCGGCCTTCGATGTGGCGGAAGGTGATGCGGCCCTTGCTTAGGTCGTAGGGCGACATCTCGAGCGAGACCTTGTCGCCGGCGATGATGCGGATGTGGTGCTTGCGCATCTTCCCCGCCGTATAGGCGACGAGGTTGTGGCCGTTGTCGAGGGTGACGCGGAAGCGGGAATCGGGCAGCACTTCGTTGACCACGCCGTGCATTTCCAGCAGTTCTTCTTTTG
>JAJZRT010000673.1 GCA_021802595.1 Pseudomonadota bacterium | reverse complement strand
GCAAATGGTCAAGGCACCTGCATGACACACCCCGGACTGGGTGATATTGACGCGATCCTGGCCTTTCTTCCACAGCGGCATCCCGACGGCCGCGCCGAGCACTGCAAGGCCCAGGAGGAGCGCTGCGGAGGCGTAACCCGATCCGATACGCGCAGCTTGCGGCCTGTGCCCATCGCCGAGCAGTCCGATACCGAATGCCTTAATAAAGGTCGCGAAGGCGATCGCCGCTGTGAGCGCGAGGCCCGCGCCGGCGAGCGCCAGCGTCAACCGCCCGCCGAGCGTGGCCAGATGGAAGCCCTGGAAGAGCGTCTGAAACGTGAACCACTCGGTCACGAAGCCGATCTGGGGCGGCATGGCCGAGAGACTCATCGCCGCGAACAGTGTTCCGAGGCCGAAAACCCAGTTCGCTCTGCGCAGCCATCCGCGCTGGGCGAGCCGGTACGTGCCGCCCGCCGAATACACGCCGTCGGCACCGACGAACATTCCACCTTTGGCGAGCGCATGTCCCGACAAATGGAGGACGGCCACCGTCCACGCGAGGCCCGCCAGGGCATTTTCCCCGCCGGCCCGGAACAGGATGCTGGCTCCGATGGCGGTGACCGCGATCGCGGCATTCTCGGCCGAAGAGAACGCAAGCAGGCGCCGCCAATCGTCCTGCTGGAAGGCATACAAGGCCGCGAGGATCGAGGTCAGCGTACCGATCGTCGTGACGATGATACCGAGGGTAGACAACCCGCTGCCGCTTCCGAGCCAATCCACGAGCGTGCGCGAAAGGGCGAAAAAGGCCGCGTTCAGCACCACACCGGAGAGGATCGCGCCCGTGGCGCCGCTGCCGTTGCCGTAGGCGCCGGGGAACCACTCGTAGAAGGGCAGCAGGCCGAGTTTGGCCCCGAAGCCGAAGAGCGCCAGCACCCCGATGACAATGCGTGCGCTTGTGGAGAGTGTGTGTGCGCCGAGCGCGAAGCCGTCAAACGCCACGGCGCCGCCGTCGTGTTGCGCCAGCAGCAGCAGCGCGAGCAGGATGGACACGGCGCCGACCTCGAGGAGCGCCAGCATGTAGAGCGTCCGCCGCCCTGCCTCGAGCGAGGTACTCTCGGAGAGGATCATGACCGCGCCGCCCAAGCTCATCAGTTCCCAGGCGATGAGAAAGGAGTAGGCGTCCTGCACGCCGTATATGCCGAGAGCGCCGAGGAGCGAAAGCGCTGCACCGACGAGCCATGCGGGCCGCGCACGCTGGATCGGAGTACAGAGCGCGGCGGCGAGCGCGGCGGGCACCAGGCCAAAGCCCATCAGCCACAGCGCCTCGGGCGAGTAGTGCAGCCGTACCACCTGATCCGCCAAGGCAACCGGCAAGTTCAGCCAGCCGCCGCCTGCTGGAAGCGCGCCAAAGGCGCTCCAGAGGCCCGAGGTCACCCCGAGCACGATCAGCCACCGAGCCACACCGGTCATACGCGCCAGCGCGAACAGCAGACCCGCCGCCCACAGCCAGAATGCCGCAATCAAGAGTTCAGGCATAATCGTCTTCCGGATGTTCGTCGGCCGGACCTATCTGGCCGCCTTGCACGCGCTGCGGCGAGCGCTGCAGCAGCATCAGTAGCGCATGGATGATGGCCGGTGGATTGGGCGGGCAGCCTGGCAGGAACACATCCACCGGCAGCAGCTCTTCCAGCCCATTGTCGCAGGCGTAGCCGCCTCCGTTGGTTCCGCCGGAGACCGCACAAGTGCCCGCGGCCATCACGAATCTCGGATCCGGCATCGCCTCATAGGCCTCGAGCAGGGGTCCGCGCATCGCATAGGTCACCGGTCCCGTGACGAGCAGCAGGTCGGCGAACCGTGGCGAGGGTGTGAAGAACACACCGAAGCGATGCAGGTTGTAGTACGGGTTGTTGAGCGCCTGTAGCTCCGATTCGCAACCGTTGCAGGAACCGGCATCGACATGCCGAATGTGCAGACTCCGTCCGAAAACGCGCCGGATCTCGCGCTTTAGCGTCATCCCATCCGTAGAAGCGGCGGCGCGCGTCCAGACCAGATCCTCGCGCCTGCGGCTACCGAATGCCCAGTCTGTAGACGAAGTGAGCGCGCCCGTCGGACACGCTTCGACACAGAGCTGACAGACGACGCAGCGCCCGTAGTCCACTGTCAGGCGTTGCTTGCTTGCGTCGGGGCAGAAAGTGATGGCGCCGGGCAGACAAGTGTCCACACATTCCCGGCAACCCTGCTGGCATTTCGCCTGATCAAAGCGCGGCATGCCGAGATATCCGGCTTGCCCTGGCTCGGCGTCTTCCCCGCACCAGCGTGTCGTCGCCTTGCCGCGCGCAAGACCGTAGAGTGTCCAGAGCGGGATCACCTTCATAGCCATGGACGCTCTCCGTCAGCGATCACAGCCCGCCACCGTCAGACCGAAGCTGGCCTCGTTGATCGCGTAGTCCATCATATTCGTGCCATGCACGGTGTAGGGGAAGACGCGCCAGTTCGAGAAGCTGGGTGATTTGATCTTGACCCGGGCGAGCCGGCCCGCGGTATCGAGATGCACCGCGTAGTACGCGGTGCCGCGCGGAGTTTCAGCCCAACCGAGCCCTTCGCCGCCCGGCGGAGGGCGGCAGTCTGCCCGCAGCGAGCCCTCGGGCAGCCCGTCGAGAACGGCGCGGATCAGGGCGATGCTGTGGGTGATCTCCTCGACGCGCACCTGTTGGCGCGCGTGAGCATCGCAGCCGTCCCGCACCGCGACGCTCAAGGGCAACTCGTCGTAGGCCCCGTAGGGCTGGTCTCGCCGCGAATCGCGATCGATTCCCGAAGCCCGCTCCACGGGGCCCGTGGCGCCTTGGTCGAAAGCGAGCTGCCGGTCGAGCACACCGGTGGTGATCAATCGGTCGAGATGGCTGCTGGTCGCAGCCAGCTGGTCCGCGTAGCGTCGCAATTCGTGTTCGATTCGCACCAGGTCCTCGGCGAGCGTCAACAGCGTAGGCTCGCGCCGCACACCGCCCGGGACAACGAGTCCCCGCAGCAGCCGGCTCCCGCTGATTTGGCAGTTCACCTGCTTGGCGAGCTCCTCGAGGTACTTCCCTTGTGCCTCACCGACCTTGAGCGTGGTCGTATGACACAGATATCCCAGGTAATGCAGGTGGTTGTAAAGCCGCTCCAGCTCGGCGAGCAACACGCGCAGCCAGGTGGCGCGAGACGGCACTTCGCACCGTGACGCAGCCTCCAAGGCGTGACAGTAGGCGAGAGCATGCGCCACGCTGCCGACCCCGGAGACGCGTTCGGCGAGAACAGTGCCGAGTGCCGGTGAGAGTCCTTCGAAGCGCTTCTCCATTCCCCTGTGCTTGAAAAAAAGCCGCGGCTGGTAGTGCAGGATCGCCTCGCCGATGTAATAGAAGGCGAGCTGAGTCGACTCCAGCACGTC
>JAJZRT010000672.1 GCA_021802595.1 Pseudomonadota bacterium | reverse complement strand
CGCTGTCGACGTCGACCAGCGTATACGCCATGTCGCCCTTCGACTTGTTGACCATGTTGTGGATGTTGAGTCCGGCGGAGGCGAGCACCGACGAGATCTGTCCGACCATGTTGGGCACGTTGGCGTTGGCGATCGCGATGCGGTAAGCGGATTCGCGTGCCATGCTGACATTGGGGAAATTGACCGCATTGAGGATGTTGCCGTTTTCCAGGTAATCGGCGAGCTGCTCGGCCACCATCACCGCACAGTTCTCCTCCGCCTCCTCGGTAGAGGCTCCCAGGTGCGGCAGCGCCACCGCCCTGGCATGGCCCTTCAGCGCGTTGGCCGGGAAATCGCAGATATAGGCATGCAGCTTGCCGGCATCGAGCGCCTCGATCACCGCGGCATTGTCGACCACGCCTTCGCGCGCGAAATTGAGCAGCACCGCGCCGGGACGCATCACACCGAGTCGCTGGGCGTTGATGAGGTTGCGAGTAGCATCCAGCAGCGGCACGTGCAGGGTGACGAAGTCGGCCATGCGCAGCACGTCCTCGACGTTCTCGGCACGCCTGACCTGCGACGGCAACCGCCACGCGGCATCGACCGTGATCGCCGGATCGAAGCCGACCACATTCATGCCGAGCTTGATCGCCGCCTCGGCGATATACGAACCGATGGCGCCGAGACCGATCACCCCGAGCGTGCGGCCCGGCAGTTCCATGCCGGCGAACTGCTTCTTGCCGGCCTCGGTCGCCTTGTGCATGTCCTCATCGCTGCCGCCGAGTCCCTCGACGAACTTCAGCGCCGGCACCAGATTGCGCGCGCCCAGCAGCATGCCGGCGATCACCAGCTCCTTCACCGCGTTGGCGTTGGCGCCCGGCGCGTTGAACACCGGGATGCCGCGCTCCGACAGCTTCTTCACCGGGATGTTGTTGGTCCCGGCGCCGGCGCGCGCGATCGCACGCACCGAGGCAGGGATGTCCATGTCGTGCATGTTGGCCGAGCGGACCATGATGCCGTCCGGGTCGGCCACATCGCCGCCCACGGTGTAATGCTCCGGAAGTCGCGCCAGCCCGCGCGCGGAAATGGCGTTCAGCGTGAGGATCCTGCGCGGCTCAGCCATGGCTTTTCTCGAAGTCGCGCATGGCATCGACCAGCGCACGAACGCCCTCGACCGGCATCGCGTTGTAGATCGAGGCGCGCATGCCACCCACCGAGCGGTGGCCTTTCAACTGGAGCAGGCCGCGCTCCTTGGCGAGCTTGAGGAAGGCCTCGTCGAGCGCCGCATCTTTCAGCGTGAACGGCACGTTCATCAGCGAACGGTTTTCCCTCGCCACCGGCGACGCGTAGAAATCGGTCGAGTCGAGATAGTCGTACAGCAGGCCCGCCTTCTCGCGGTTGGTCTTCTCCATCGCCGCAAGCCCGCCGTTTTTCTTCAGCCACTTGAACACCAGCCCGGCGGTGTACATCGCGAAGGTCGGCGGCGTGTTGTACATCGACTCGTTGTCGGCGTGGGTCTTGTAGTCGAACATCGTCGGTGTGCCCTTGACCGTCTCGCCGATCAGGTCCTCGCGCACGATGACGATGGTGAGCCCTGCCGGTCCGATGTTCTTCTGCGCGCCGGCGTAGATCAGCCCGTACTTCGACACGTCCATCGGGCGCGACAGGATGGTCGACGACATGTCGGCGACCAGCGGCACACTGCCAGTTTCGGGCGTCCAGAACATCTCCACGCCGCCGATGGTCTCGTTCGGCGTGTAGTGGACGTAGGCCGCGTTCGGGTCGAGCTTCCACTGGTCCTGCGCCGGCGCGTAGCTGAAGTTTTTGTCTTCGCTGCTCGCCACCACGTTCACGGCGCCGTATTTCTTGGCTTCCTTGATCGCCTTCTTCGACCACTCGCCGGTGTTGAGGTAGTCAGCGCTGGCCTTGCCGCGCAGCAGGTTCATCGGAACCATGGCGAACTGGCTCGACGCCCCGCCCTGCAGGAACAGCACCTTGTAGTTGGCGGGGATGCCCATCACCTCGCGCAGGTCGGCTTCCGCCTCGGCGGCGATGCCCATGAACTCCTTGCCGCGGTGGCTCATTTCCATCACCGACATGCCGGAGCCGTGCCAGTCGACCATCTCGGCCTGAGCCTGCAGCAGCACATCCCTGGGCAGCACGGCGGGGCCGGCGCTGAAGTTGTAGATCGTCATGTTCACTCCTCCTCGTTGTCGGTCTCGGCTACTTTTTCGAGGCTGATCAGCTTCTCGCCCTTGTCGAGATTGATCAGCGTCACGCCCTGGGTGGCGCGGCTCATGGCGCGGATTTCCTTCACGCGGGTGCGGATCAGCACGCCGCCGGTGGTGATCAGCATGATCTCGTCCTCGTCCTTCACCAGCGTCGCGGCGACGACCTTGCCGTTGCGCTCGCTGGTCTGGATCGCGATCATGCCCTGCGTCGCACGCGCATGCCGCGTGTACTCGGCGATCGGCGTGCGCTTGCCGTAGCCGTTCTCGGTCGCGGTCAGCACGAAGTCGTTCTCGTCCTCGGCCACCAGCAGCGAAATCAGCTTGCCGCCCTTGGCGAGCTTCATGCCGATCACGCCGCGTGCGGTGCGGCCCATGGGGCGCACGTCGTTTTCATCGAAGCGCACCGCCTTGCCGGAATCGGAGAACAGCATGACGTCATGGCGGCCGTCGGTGATCGACGCGCCAATCAGGAAGTCGCCGTCGTCCAGCCCCACGGCGATGATGCCGGCCGTGCGCGGCCGCGAGAAGTCGGAGAGCGGCGTCTTCTTGACGATGCCGTTGCTGGTGGCCATGAACACGTAGTGGTCGTCGTCGAAGGTCTTGACCGGCAGCAGCGCATTGATCTTCTCGCCCTCTTCCAGCGGCAGCAGGTTGACGATGGGCTTGCCGCGCGCGGTGCGCCCGCCCTGCGGCACGTTGTAGACCTTGAGCCAGTAAAGGCGCCCGCGGTTGGAGAAGCAGAGGATGTAGTCGTGGGTATTGGCGATGAACATCTTCTCGATGAAGTCTTCATCCTTGGTGCCCGCCGCCTGCTTGCCGCGTCCGCCGCGCTTCTGCGCGCGGTAGTCGTCGAGCGGCTGCGACTTCATGTAACCGCCGTGCGACAGCGTGACGACCATCTCCTCCGGCTTGATCAGGTCCTCCATCGACATGTCCTGCGCGTTCTCGACGATGGTCGAGCGGCGCCCGTCGCCGAACTGGTCGCTGATCTCCTTCAATTCGTCGCGGATGATCTGCGTGATGCGCGCCGGGTTGGCGAGGATGTCGAGCAGGTCGGCGATCTTCGCCATGATCTCCTTGTACTCGGAGAGGATCTTGTCCGACTCGAGGTTGGTCAGGCGCTGCAGCTGCATTTCGAGGATGCGCTGCGCCTGGATCTCGGACAGGTGGTAGCCATTGGCGTGCAGGCCGAAC
>JAJZRT010000671.1 GCA_021802595.1 Pseudomonadota bacterium | reverse complement strand
GGAGCCAAGGGGCGCAGCACCTGATAGGGTTCGTAGACCTTGCCGTTGGCGCGGATCTGGCCGGGCTTCAGGCCCGACACGGCGGAACCGTCGCGCCGGGCCTTGCCGTCGACCCAGCGGGTGGTTCTGCCGTCGGAGCGGATGACCACGCCGTCGTAACGCAGCGGCGCGGGCGCGCTGTCCAGGGCGCCCGGCTGCATGGGGCCGGGTTGGGTGACGCCGCTGCGCGTGCGCAGGGCTTCGAGCTGGGCGCGCTGCGCCGGCGTGAAGAACAGGCGCCCCGGGTCCGTCAAGGCTGCCCCGACTGTCCCGACACAGCCCAGGGACAGCGCCAGCACCCAGGCACAGGCGGCGGCGCGCCTCGTTGCCCCCTTGTCGCCGAGTCGAAGACGGCGGCTAGTCATGGCGTGGCTCCGCTGCCGTTCCCACGGTAAACCACAGCAGGTCGCATTCGGCCTGCAGGTGCGGGTGGCTGGTGGCTTCGAACGGCACATTGTCCAGGCGCGACAGGCGGCAGCCCTGGACGCGAACGAGTCCGGGTGCACGTTTCCCGAGCGCGTCGAGGAAACGGGTGAGATCGGTTTCCACCAGCAGCGGCAGGGTGAGCACCATGCGGGTCTGCCCCAGCGGCAGGCCCTGCGCCAGGGCGGACGGCGAGGCCGAGCGGGGCATCAGGCGATAGTTCAGCCCGTAGAGCCCGGCATCGCGGTTGGCCAGCTGCACTGCCTCGATCCAGGCCAGGCGGTCTTCCGCGCCGACGAACCCGCGTGCCACCAGTGTCCGGTAATCGCCCAGGTGGGTGGCGATGAGTCGCTGCTGCTGGCGGCTGCGGTCGAGTTGCTGACGTGCCTGGTTGAGTGCGGTTTGCTGCTGTTGCAAGGCCGTTTCGGCTTCTTTGGCTTCGCGCTGGCCCCACAGCAGTCCACCAGCAGCCAGCAGCAGTGCTGCCAGCAGCAGCAGCAGGGGCAACTTGAGGACGGCGAAAGGCGGATGGGTCATGGTTGGGCCCCACGGAAAAGCAGGCTGAGGCTGAAGCGTGCAGCCGGTGCACCTGCCGTGTCGGCATTGAGCATTTTTCCGGACAGCATGTTGCTGGGATCAGTGTTCACGGGGCTGCTGCGCAAGGTAACGTGCTGCACACCGGGCATGCCCCGCAGGGTATTCATTAAGCCTTCGATGCGCTGCATGGCCGCCCGGTAATTGCCGTCGAACGATGCCAGCCCGGCATCGATGCTGACCTGGACTTCGCCGTTGGGCACCGGCGATTCGTCGGTCCAGTTCAGGCTGTCCAGCGTGATGTCGGGAGCGGACAGCAAGGACTGCCCAACCGTCGCGAGGAGTGCGGGTACATCCGTCTGCGCGTGATCGAGCTGGCGCGCCAGGCTCACCGTCTGGACGATCTGCTCGGGCGCCATCGACTGGGTGGGGAAGGTCCGGGCAATGGCCTGATAACGGGCGTCGAGCTGCCGATACTGCTGGCTCAGCTGGCGCGCCCGGTCGTCCAGATCCTGCGCATGCAGCCAGTAGGCGGCCGTGAGGCCCAGACCAAGCGTGGTGACGATGCCGGCGGCGGCATGCAGGCCGCGCCGCCAGCGGAATTCGGTGTGGGACTGCAGCAATTCGGGCGGCGCCAGATTGAGTTGCAGCGTTTCCCCGGCGATGGCGGCCAGCGGTGCGACCTCCGGCGTGGCGGCGAGGAAGTCATCGGGGATTCGCAGCGCGCGCGCGAGGCTGGGCATGTCGATCACGCGCGTGCTGAATGCCGGGTCGGCATTCAGCTGGGCCTGTGCGCTGTCCAGTTGGCCGGTGGGATCGAGCAGCAGCACGTGCAGCCGGGCTTCGCGCGGCAGGATGCGCTGCCCGCTGAGATAGAGCTGCGTCTTCGCAATTTCGTCGGCCGCGTTCCCCGGCAACTGGGCAGGCGAGTCGCCACCGATCAGCCGCGAAAACCGCAACAGGCCGTTGTGGTAATAGGACAGCCGCAGGCTGTTGTTGAGCCGGCACGCCAGCAACGTGTGCGACGACTGTTCCCGCAGTTTTTCCAGCAGGTGCTGATAGGCCAGCGCCAGCGGCGTGATGCCCGCCAGCGGCACGCGTTCGCGATGCAGCACACTGAGCCAGGGAGTCAGCCACTCGGCGTCGGGCAGGGCTGCCAGCAGATAGCGGTCATCGCGGCGTCCGGCCGTTTCGCGTGCCTGCCGCCATGCGCCGGTGAAACGCGTATTGCGGAACACCTGCTTGAGTTTGCGTGCCAGCAACTCGTCGCGCGCGTGGCCCTGTACGTGGGGCATGACTTCGCTGCGGTAGTCCTCGTCAACCGTGTCGGCCACCAGCAGGACGGGCAGCCGCGCATGCCGGGTCACGACGTTGCGGAACGCGGCCAGTCCTTCAGCGCTGACGGAAAACTCGCCCAGCCAGTGCATGTGTCCCGGACGCCAGTCGAGGACGCCGATCTGGCGCGGGGTGGCGAAAAGAAGCAGGCGATGGTCGAACATCACAGCGGCAGATTTCCGATCAGGTCGTAGATCGGCAGCAGCACCGACACCAGGATGCCGCCGAGCAGCAGGCCCAGAATGGCCGTGAGCAGCGGCTCCAGAACCCTGAGGCCGTTCTCGATCGAGTCGAGCACCTCACGGTTGTAGAAAAACGTCACGTTGTCCAGCGCTTCGTCGAGGGCGCCCGTGCTTTCGCCCACGCGCAGCATGCGGATCACCAGCGGCGGAAACAGCGCCAGCGACTGGAAGCTTTCCGACAGCCCGCGTCCGTCCGCAATCTGCTGCGCGGCGCGGCGGATGCCGCCGGCGATCACCCGGTTGCCCGCGATCATCTCGCAGGCACGCAAGGCCTCCAGCACGGTGACTCCCGAGCGGTACATCATCGCCAGCGTATTGGTGAAGCGCGACAGCACGATCTTCTGCACGATGGGCCCGATGATGGGAAGTCGCAACTGGGTGCGGTCCCACCATTCGCGCCCGGCTTCGCTCTTCCGTATCCAGAGCGGCAATCCGATGCCGACCGCCAGCGTCAGCGCGAGAGCGAACAGCCAGTACGAGCGCAGCGCATTCGATATGGCCATCAGAACCAGCGTCGGCAACGGCATCGCCACGCCCATGGTCTTGACCAGCCCCAGCACCTGCGGAACCAGATAGACCAGCAGGAACAGGATGGCCGCGCCGACGACGGTCAGCACCATCGCGGGATAGATCATCAGCCGCTTGGCCTTGGCGGCGACTTCCTCCTGCCATTTGAGCGACTCGGCCAGCCGCTCGAACACCGTGTCCAGCAGGCCGGTCTGTTCGCCCGCGCGCACGCTGTGGACGAACACGGCGCCGAAAACCGCCGGGTGCGCCGCCAGCGCCTGCGACAGCACCTTGCCGCCTTCCAGGTCTTCCAGCAGCGCGGTCAGCAC
>JAJZRT010000670.1 GCA_021802595.1 Pseudomonadota bacterium | reverse complement strand
CAGCTCGTGACGCGTGCCGACGCGGTGGACAGCGTGGATGTGCGGGCGGCGCTCGCCGCCCTGCAGTTGGGGGCGGGCGAAGCCGCCCAGCTGCTGGCCGAAAGCCAGGGTCAGGCACGCCAGCTGGCGCAGCGCTTCGGGCTGGCCGATCCCGTGGCCCAGTCGACCGGGACAGGCTTCGACCGCCTTGCCCGCCTGTATGCCGTGGAGGCGGCGCAATCGGCGCTGCACGCGCATTTCCGTCGTTCGGATGGCTCCTCCAGCCACACCTTTGAACTGCTGCAGGCCAGTCTGCGCGCCTTGTTCGGGGTCGAACACGCCTGCCTGTTCGCGCCCGCCGTCGACGGCACCCTGCGGCTGACCGCGCTGATTCCGGCCAATGCCGGCCTGCGGGCGCTGGCGATTCCGCCTGACGACGGCCATTCGGCGCTGCCCCGTGCGCTGGCGCGCAACGCGCCCCAGCTGTTCGAGCGCGGCGAGCCCGACGCCGCGCTGGTCGACGAGCAGATCGCCCGCCTGCTGGGCGTGTCGCGCCTGCTCTGCCAGCCGCTGGCACTGCGCGACGGCCAGATGGGCGTGCTGGTGGTGGGCGATGCGGTGTCCGATCTGGCCGTGTCGCCGCTGTGGCGGTTTGTCCTGGCCGAGTGTGGCGAAGTCTTACGTCCCGGTCCGGCCGTGGCGCCTGTGCCGGTACAGGCTGCACCGGCGGCGCCGTCCGGGGCCATCGTGGCGCAGGGCGACGATATCCCGCGCGACCGGGTGCGGCGCGCCGTGCATGAAGTGGCCAACCCGCTCACCATCATGCGCAATTACGTCAACCTGCTGTCCGACAAGCTGGGCGCGGATTCGGCGGTGCAGCGCGATCTCGGCATCATCGGCGACGAAATCGAACGGGTGGCGCGTATCGTGCGTGGCATTACGCTGGCCGAAGAAACCGCCGTGCCGGCTGCATCGCTCGAACTGGTCTCGGTCAACAGCGTGGTCTCCGAACTGGTGCGGATGGCGCTCGGCACCCTGTTCACGCCCAACAAGGTCAATGTCCAGATCGACCTCAACCCCGACGTGCCGCCGATGCCGCTGCAGAAGGACCTGCTGAAGCAGGTGCTGTTCAATCTCGCCAAGAATGCGGTCGAGGCCATGCATGCGGGCGGCCATCTCAAATTCATCACGCGGCTGGTTGCGGCAGACGGCCAGCGCCAGGTCGAAATCGAAGTGTCCGATACCGGCCCCGGCCTGCCTGCCGCCGTGGCGTCGCATCTGTTCGAGCCGGTGGTCAGCGAGAAGGGCGGCGATCATGCCGGCCTCGGACTGACCATCAGCCGCAGCCTGGTCGAACGCCTGAACGGCCAGCTCAGCTGCACCAGCACACCGCAGGGAACCCATTTCCTGATTCGCCTCCCAACCTTGCAGAACGGTCAGGCCCCACTCACAACTACACGCTACGGGTCCATGTAACCCGCGCCCAAGGAGAACCTCCGTGTCCGACGATCCCATTGACTCCTTCCCGCAACGCAGCACGGTCAGCGCCTTTCCGGTCCGTCCGCGCATTCTGGTGGTGGACGACGAGCCGCTGATCCTGGAAGGGCTGACGCGCTTGCTGGCCACGCGCGATTACGACGTGGTGACGGCGGGCGGCGGCTGCGACGCCCTGATCGCCATCGGCAAGCAGCAGTTCGACGCGATCCTGCTCGACCTCGGCATGCCCGACCTTAACGGCAACGAGGTGCTGCGCTTCGTCGCCGACCGCAGCGCCGACACGCCGGTGATCGTGGTGTCGGGCGACAGCACCATCGACGCGGCGATCCGCGCGCTGCGCGGCGGCGCCGCCGATTTCGTGCGCAAGCCCTACGAGCCCGAGGAACTGCTGCGCCGCATCGACAACACGCTGACGCGGCGGCGGCTGGAAAAGGAAAACAACCACATCCTGCAGCGGCTGCAGCAGTCGGAAAAGTGGCACCGCTTCCTGGTCAACAGTTCGCCCGACTTCATCTACACGCTGGATTGCGAAGGCCGCTTCACCTTCGTCAACGACCGTGTCGAAAGCCTGCTCGGCTATCGCAGCGAGGAACTGCTGGGCCAGCATTACAGCCTGGTGATCCATGAAGACGACATCGCGCGTGCCGAACACGTGTTCAACGAGCGCCGCGCCGGCGACCGCAGCGCGCGCAACACCGAAATCCGCCTCAAGTGCAATCCCGGGATGCGTCGCCCGCGCCTGATGAACGGTCGCTGCAAGTCGGTCGAGCTCACCGCCACCGGCATGTACGACGAGGAAGCCGGCCCGTTCGAGCGGCGCTTCATCGGCAGCTACGGCGTCGCCAAGGACGTCACCGAGCGCAAGCAGGCCGAGGAGACCGTGCACTACCAGGCCTACCACGACCTGCTCACCGGCCTGCCCAACCGGGCGCTGTTCCGCGACCACCTCGGCCTCATGCTGGCGCAGGCCAAGCGCACCCAGAAGCCGCTGGCGGTGCTGAGCCTCGACCTCGACCATTTCAAGGTGATCAACGATTCGCTCGGCCACACCATCGGCGACGAACTGCTGCTCGTGGTCGGCGCCCGGCTGCGCCAGTGTCTGCGCGAAGGCGACACGCTGGCGCGCCTGGGGGGCGACGAATTCGCCGTGCTGCTACCCACCCTGGTGTCGCGCAGCGACGTCGAGCACATCTGCCGCAAGATCATCCAGGTGCTGTCCAAGCCGGTGTACGTCAAGGGCCACGAGATCTACATCTCGGTCAGCATCGGCGCCTGCGTCGCGCCGGAGGACGGCGACATGATCGACAGCCTGATCCGCCAGGCGGAAATCGCCATGTACCAGGCCAAGTCGCAGGGGCGCAGCCGGCTGCAGTTCTGGGAATCCGGCATGCAGGCGCCCTATTCCGAGCGCATGCAGGTCGAGGCCGACCTGCGCCGCGCGCTGGCGCGCAACGAATTCGTGCTGTTCTATCAGCCGCAGGTCGACACCATTACCGGCGAAGTGCGGGGATTCGAGGCCCTGCTGCGCTGGTGGCATCCGCAGCGCGGCCTCCTGACCCCCGCCGATTTCATTCCGGTGGCCGAGGAATCCGGCGTCATCGTGCCGATCGGCGACTGGGTGTTGCGCCAGGCGAGTGCGCAGATGGCCGACTGGCGCAAGGCCGGCCTGCCGCCGGTGCGTCTGTCGGTGAACATTTCCGCACGCCAGCTCGAAAACCCCGATTTCGTCGACAGCGTCATGCGCGCGATCCAGGTGTATTCGCTGGACGGCCACCAGTTGGAGCTGGAAATCACCGAGAGCCTGCTGATGCGCGACTTCGAGGCCAACGCGATCAAGCTCGGACGGCTGTCCGCATCCGGCATCCGCCTCGCCATCGACGACTTCGGCACCGGCTACAGCTCGTTCAAGTACCTGTCGCGCTTCCCCATCCACACGC
>JAJZRT010000669.1 GCA_021802595.1 Pseudomonadota bacterium | reverse complement strand
CAACGCCATGCATTACGCGTGCGGGATCGCGGCTGGCCTGATCCAGCAACGCAACGTCCGGACGCTGCCCCTCGGCCAGTGCGTTCGCCACCACCCTGGCGACGTTGAGATTGCCCGCTTCCAGTGCCAGGCGGAAACGTCGCCAGACGTCTTCCTGACCGATCAGCCCTGCCTCCATGAGCTCCGTAAACAGAGGCGTGCAGACCGACGGCATGTCGCGTCCGGTAAACCACAGGGAAATCGCCTCGCGCTCATGGCTGCGATTGCCCTGCGCCCATTCCGCACGATAGGCGTAGCATTGAAGCGCCGCATCCGGCCTGACGAGACGGGGATACTCGGCCAGGAACGCCGGCCAGGCTTCCCGTGCGCCGAGCGATTTCAGCCAGTCGGCACGCAGGGATTCAGCCAGGCGGCTACCCGGATAACGTGCCAGGAAATCGGCGATGCGGCCATCCTCGGTGCGGCTCGACAGCATCAGGCGCCAGTATTCGACATAGGAGGCCAGGACATGGTCGGCCGGCACGGCGCGCGCTGCACGCTCCAGATCCGCAAGCCTGCGCGCTGCATACGCCTGCTGCGCCTGCTTCACGGCGGCATCGCCCGGCGCTGCCCAGACAGACACGGTCAATGCGCCCAGCAGGATAAACGTGATTAGTCGAAGCATGGTGCGAGGGTAACATGCCGCCTGGCGCCGCCGCCTGAGCAGAATCCGCCATTGCGAACACCGCAGTCTTCCCGGTCCGGCAGCCGTTCGACCCGGCTCCTCCGGGTCGAAGCGGGACCCGTCCTCGTCCGGCGCGACGCCTGGATGCGTCAGGCCAGGAACAGCTCGTAGGCCGGATTGCGCGACTCGTCCCAGTAACGGTAGCCCAGCCCATCCAGAAACTTCTGGAAGCCGGGCTTTTCCTTCTCCGGCACCTGGATGCCGACCAGCACCCGGCCGTAGTCGGCACCATGGTTGCGGTAATGGAACAGGCTGATGTTCCAGCCGCGGCTCATGCTCTGCAGGAACTGCATCAGCGCACCGGGGCGCTCGGGGAACTCGAAGCGATACAGCACCTCGTTCACTGCCTCAGGCGCGCGCCCGCCGACCATGTGACGGATGTGCAGCTTGGCCATTTCGTTGTCGGTGAGATCGATCGCTTCCAGGCCATGGCGGTGCAGCAACTCGACCACGCGCCCGCTCTCCCCATCCCCCGGCACCGACAGGCCGACGAACACCCGCGCCTGCCCGGGATCGGAATAGCGGTAGTTGAATTCGGTGATGTTGCGCGCACCCAGCAGGCCGCAAAAGGTCTTGAAGCTGCCGGGCGTTTCGGGAATGGTGACGGCCAGCACGGCTTCCCGTTTCTCGCCCAGTTCGGCACGTTCGGCGATGTGGCGCAGGCGATCGAAGTTCATGTTGGCACCCGAGGCCACCGCCACCAGCGTCTTGCCCTTGAGCTTGTCGCCGGCGATCGCGGCCTTCAGCCCGGCCACCGACAGGGCACCCGCCGGCTCCAGGATCGAGCGGGTGTCCTCGAACACGTCCTTGATCGCGGCGCAGATGGCATCGTTGTTGACGCGGATGATCTCGTCGACATACAGCTGCGCCAGCCGGAAGGTTTCCTTGCCGACCTTCTTGACTGCGACGCCGTCGGCGAAGATGCCGACACGCGGCAGCGTGATGCGTTCGCCCTTGCACAGCGAGCGCGCCATCGCGTCGGCGTCCTCGGGCTCGACGCCGACGATCTTGATTTCCGGGCGCAGCCGCTTGATGTAAGCCGCCATGCCGGCAATCAGGCCACCGCCGCCGACCGGGATGTAGACCGAGTGGATAGCCCCGGGGTGCTGGCGCAAGAGTTCCATCGCCACCGTGCCCTGCCCGGCGATGACGTCGGGATCATCGTAGGGATGGACGAAGGTCGCCCGGGATTCCTTGGCGATCTGTGTCGCGTGGGCGCAGGCGTCGTCGTAGTTGTCGCCGTGCAGGATCACCTGTGCACCGCGTGCGGCGACGGCGTCGACCTTGATCCTGGGCGTGGTCGCCGGCATCACGATGATGGCCGTGGCACCGAGCTTCTGCGCCGCCAGCGCCACGCCCTGCGCGTGGTTTCCGGCCGACGCCGCCACGACCCCGCGCGCCAGCTGGGCTGCGGTCAGTTTGGCCATCTTGTTGTAGGCGCCGCGGCACTTGAACGAGAACACCGGCTGCAGGTCTTCGCGCTTCAGCAGGATCGTGTTGCTGAGACGGCTCGACAGATTGTGGGCCATGTCAAGTGACGACTCGATCGCCACGTCGTAGACGCGCGAGGTGAGGATGCGTTCGAGGTAATCGTCAGGTTGGCTCATGGCGGATGCGTGGTTTGTAAAAATGGAACGATGCCGCTATCTTAGCGGGCTGCATCGAAATCGGCGAAAACATCATGACTCAAGACGAAATGAAGCAAGCCGTGGCACGTGCTGCGGTGGATTATGCCAAGGGCGGCATCATCGGGGTAGGCACGGGCTCGACTGCCAACTATTTCATCGACGCGCTGGCTGAAGTCAAGGGCCGCATCGACGGCGCCGTCGCCAGCTCGGAAGCGACCGCCACGCGCCTGAAACAGCACGGCATCCCGGTGCTGGATCTCAACAACGTGGGCGAGCTCGAAATCTACGTCGACGGCGCCGACGAGATCACCGAGCATTTCGCCATGATCAAGGGCGGTGGCGGCGCACTCACGCGCGAGAAGATCGTCGCCGCATGCAGCAAGCAGTTCGTCTGCATCGCCGACGAGAGCAAGCTGGTCGGCGTGCTGGGCAAGTTTCCCCTGCCGGTGGAAGTGATCCCGATGGCGCGCTCCTATGTCGCGCGCGAGCTGGTCAAGCTGGGCGGCCAGCCGAGATTAAGGGAAGGGTTCACGACCGACAACGGCAACCTCATCCTCGATGTGCACGGCCTGTCCATCGTCGATCCGGTATCGCTGGAAACCGCGATCAATCACATCGTCGGGGTGGTCACCAATGGCCTGTTTGCGCGTCGCGGCGCGGACGTGCTGCTGCTCGGCACCCCAAGCGGCGTCAGGACCTACAAGAAGTAATCCTCACTGCGGTTGCGGGGGCCCATCGTCGGGCTCCTGCTCCTCGGCAGGCACCCGGTATTTCTCAGTGGCCCACTGACCCAGGTCGATCATTTTGCAGCGCTCGCTGCAAAACGGTTTCCAGCGGTTTTCCGCCGACCATGTCACGGCTGCACCGCATATCGGGCAGTTGACGACGGGCGGCGCGGAAGCTGGTTTCACAGGGTG
Source organism: Pseudomonadota bacterium (assembly GCA_021802595.1). The sequence goes on along the minus strand of JAJZRT010000669.1, from coordinate 149 downwards.
CAGAAGGTCAGATCGAAGTCGATCGACTGGCCGGTGCAGGTCCGCAGCGCGCCCGATCCGGCGTGGATGAAGCGGATATTGAGCATGTATTTGTTGGCCGAGATTTCGGGCACGCATGGCAGCTCGTCGACCAGGGTGACCCGGATCAG
>JAJZRT010000668.1 GCA_021802595.1 Pseudomonadota bacterium | reverse complement strand
AGCGCCGTCGCAACGAGATCGCCCGCGCGCTGGCCGCCCCGATCGAAGACCTCACCGACCCCAGGGCGCTGTCGCCGCTGATCATGGACTGGACCGGGCTCCTCGCGGAACTGCCGCCGGCCGAAGCCCGCGAACTGAAGGCCGCAGGCATCCCGCCCTATGCCCAGCTCTGGGCCGCCGGCTTCCTGCTGGCGGTGGAACACTGGGAAGACGACTGGAGCCTGCCCGCGGGCAGCAAGGACGAGGCTTTCGTCGACGAAGTGCTCGACCCGTTCTACGTACTGGCTGCGCCGCTCGACGAACTCACCCCGGAAGAGCGCGCCGTCCGCCGCGAAGACCACGTCGCGCTGGCCCTGTGGGGCGCCTACGAGCTGCGCGAATTCTGGCTCGACCGCGGCCAGGGCCTGCGTGGCTGAATACGTGTAACCTGATCCTGTAAGCTCACACCCGACATGAAACTCGTCCTGTTCGATCTCGACAACACCCTGCTCGCCGGCGACTCCGACTATGAATGGGGCCAGTTCCTCATCGCCAAGGGGGCGGTCGACGGTGCGCACTACGAAGCCAAGAACCGCGCCTTCTACGAGGACTACAAGGCCGGGCGGCTCGATATCTATGCCTTCCTGGCCTTCGCCCTGCGCCCGCTCGCCACTCACGCGCGCGCGCAACTCGACGCCTGGCGCGCCGAATACGTGGAAACGCGCATCCGGCCGATGATCACCCAGGCCGCGCGCGATCTCGTCAACAAGCATCTGGAGACGGCCGACCTGGTCGCCATCATCACTGCCACCAACAGCTTCGTCACCGGACCGATCGCCCGCGAATTCGGCGTTCCGCACCTGATCGCCACCGACCCCGAGGAAATCGACGGCCGTTTCACCGGCGAAGTCGCCGGCACGCCGTGCTTCCGCGAAGGCAAGGTCGTCCGCCTCGAGCATTTCCTCGAAGCCCACGGCACGCGGCTGGATTGCCTCGACACCAGCTGGTTCTACAGCGACTCGCACAACGATCTGCCGCTGCTGGAAAAAGTCCGGCATCCCGTCGCCGTCGATCCCGACCCCACCTTGCGCGCACACGCCGAAGCCCGACAGTGGCCGGTGATTTCGCTGCGGGGAGCGTGACTCAACTCCCGGCAGCCATCCGCCCCCTGTCGTTTCCACTCGCCGTTCCTGAATGGTAAATTCATACCAATTCTGGAACCAAAACGAATAAATAGAACTTATCGCCCGTCTCCTTTGTTACGAACCCCAGCCGGGTGTTCGTCAACCCCAGGAGGAGAAGATAAATGAAGAAACGTATCGCAAGGGAGGGGCTGGCCATCCAGTCCAGCGCCCGCAGCAAGCGCTTCAAGGCGCTGAGCGCACTGATGAGTCTCGCGGCCATTCCTGCCGTCGCCCTCGCCGGAAGCGGCAAGGTGACCCTCATCCATACCGGCGACATCCACGGCCACCTGCTGCCGCGGCCCAATCTGCGCAGCGACGCCGTGGGCCACAGCATGGAAGGCGGCGTGGCGCGCATGTATACCCTCATCAAGGCACTTCGCAAGGAAGCGACGGAAAATCGCGTGGACACGTCGCTCCTGCTCAATACCGGCGACACCGTGCAAGGTTCCGGCGAGGCCCTGTTCAGCCGCGGCCAGGCCATGATCGACGTGTTGAACAATTTCGGATTCGTGGCGCACGTCCCCGGCAACTGGGACTTCCTGTACGGCCCGGCCCGCTTCGAGGAAACCTTCAAGGGTTCGGCCACTGCCGCGCCGCTGGCCAACTGGAATGCGCTGGCATCCAACCTCTATTACACCAACCAGTTCGACGACAGCGCCGTATGCGGCGTGACGGCGACGGATCCCGCCACCGGCACGGTGCGCCCCCGCAAGCGCGTGCTGCCGACCTACATGATCAAGCAAGTGGGCAATGTGAAGGTCGGCATCCTCGGCTTCACCACGGCGCGCGCCATTGCCGCCGTCGGCACCAGCGTCACCGCGAATTACCAGTTCACCGACGGCAAGACCGAAGTGCCGTGCTTCGTCGACCGGCTGCGCAACGTCGAGAAGGTCGATGTGGTGGTGATGATGTCCGAGATGGAAATGTCCCGCGACGTCCAGATCGCCGAGACGCTCTCGCCTGCGCCGGACGTGATCCTGAACTCGGACATGCACGAGCGCACCACCTCGCCGATCGACGTTGCCCACGCCGATGGCAGCCACACCCTGATCGTTGAAGAGGGCCAGGACGGAACCGTGGTAGGCAACCTCAAGCTGGAGGTCACGAACGGCAAGATCACCGAGTGGGAGTTCAAGCAGCATGTGGTGACCGACGACCTCAGGGAGGACAGGACCATCGCCGCCAAGGTGGCTGCGGTACGCAAGCCCTACGTGATGGGCACGTTCGTGCCCGGCCAGACAGTGACGGTGGGGGGCAATACCACCATGCTGATGCGCCCGGTGGACGAGGTGATCGCCTATACCAATGTGGGGCTGCACCGTTCCAACTTCGTGACCGAGGACATGCCCGGCGTGGTCGAGGGCACTTCGCACGACCTGATCGCCGACGCCATGGCTGTCATAGGCCAGGCCCAGTCGTCGTCCATCCGCGGCTTCCGCTATGGCACTCACGTCCCGGCAGGCTGGGGCATCACCATGGAAGACATTTACCACTTTATCCCCATCGCAGCCAAGCTGGGACGCACCAACAAGGCCTGCGGCGCCGACCTGAAGTTTGCGATCGAGCAATCGATCGGCGGCACCTTCCATCCCGATCCCGCCCAGTGGACCGGCGGCTGGATGTTCGGCTACAGCGGCCTGAACTATGACGTGGATGCGTGCAACGGCTTCATGGGTGCCACCCCGGTGAATCCGACGCCCCTGACCTTTGCCGATCGCTACCGGCCCTGGAGCACCGCCCGCGGCACCAACATCAAGGTCAAAGGCGTTCCCATCGACGACCTCGACATTTACGACAACCGCGCAACCCTCAACGGCGCAGCCAACCCGACCTACCAGAAGTGCCTGACCGGCGATGGCACCAACACGCCCCACGATGGCTATACGGTCACCGGCTACTGGTATGCTGACGACAAGACCACCATCAACAACTGCAACCCCTGCCGGGGTCGCACGATCCAGGTCGTGAAGACGGACGGCAGCATCGTTCAGGTCGCCGGCCCGGGAGCACCCGCCACGCTGCCCAACAGCCTGGACGTGATGGACATCTCCGAGGCCGTGGACAAGTATATGCGAGAAAACCTGGGTGGCACCGTGACCGAAACCAACCTGCCGATCCACCGTCTCACCGTGAAGCGGCTGCCGACCATCAATCCCCCCGGCTACGACTTCCCGATGATCCAACCGGTCAAGGGCGCCTCGTCGGCAACCTGCCCGGCACTGTAGGCACAGAATCCCGACTATCCTTTGAGCCCGGCGCA
>JAJZRT010000667.1 GCA_021802595.1 Pseudomonadota bacterium | reverse complement strand
TCCGATCTCAGGACCCGTTGCAACTGGCGTTCTGAAACGACGGGGCCGAGCTGCACGGAGGGGTCTGCAGGGTTGCCGATCCGAATGGTCTTGGCTTTTGCGGCGAGCTTTTCGACAAATTCGTCGTAGATCTTTTCCTGCACGATCTGCCTGCTGCCGCAGATGCAGGTTTGGCCGGCGCCGATGAATCCGCCAAAGGCTGCATAGTTGACCGCCTGATCGACGTCGAAGTCATCGAAAATCAGCACCGGCGTCTTGCCGCCGAGTTCCAGCGTTTGATGCGCGAAGTTGGTGCCGGCCAGGGCGCCGGTTATCCGGCCTGCCTCGGTGCCTCCGGTGAGGACCCACTTGGCGAGTCCGGGATGCTGTGCCAGTGCCTTGCCCGTTGTCGGGCCCAAGCCGGTGACGACGTTGAACGCTCCGGGGGGCAGGCCGGCTTCTACGAACAGCTGTGCCAGCCGCAATGTCGTCAGCGGGGTGTATTCAGACGGCTTGACGACCGTGGTGCAGCCGGAGGCGAGCGTCGGGGCCAGACTCTTGACCATGATCATCAGCGGGTGATTGAACGGTGTTGAATTGCCCACCACCCCGATTGGGGTGCGGACGGTGTAGTTGAGGTAGTTTCCGTCTACCGGAATCACCGAATCACGCCGCGCAATGGCGAGGCCCGCGTTATAGCGGAAGAAATCGGGCAGCCTCGAAATCTGCGCCCGGGTTTCGTTCAGGGAGCGGCCGTTGTTAGTTGTCTCCAGCTGGTACATCTCATCCAGATTGGCTTCGAACGCGTCGGCCAGTTTGTTGATGAGCCTGGCACGCGTCCGGTTGGACATGCTGCTCCACTCGTGACTGTTGAACGTTTCCTCCGCGTTGCGCACCGCGCGGTCAACGTCTGCGTCGCTGGCGTGGCTGATCTGAGCCAGCAGCTCGCCGGTGGCGGGATTGATCACGTCGAGCAGGTCGGGGCGGGTGGCCGGGACTTCGCGCCCGTCAATAAAAAGCCCGCGGACGGGGGGGCTGACTTTGCTGTTGCCTGACATTTTGAACCTCGTATTAAGTGAGAATTGAGAGATAACTAGTAACTAACCTGTGACAAGAGCCTTCGAAATCGCGTTGCTGACCCGTTTGCTGGCTGCGGCCGTGTGCTGCTCGACCAGGCGCTGCGCGCGTCTGACCTCTCGCGCCTGCAGTGCGTCGATGATTCCGCAGTGCTCGTCAACCAGAGATTGAGGATCTCGTCGCTTGATGGTGTTCAAGCTCATTTGAACTGCGCGCTCCATCAAGTCGATCAGCACGTTCAATTGATCCCGCATCCTTGGGTTCCCGCCCAGTTGGGCGAGATGCCGGTGAAAGGCGCGGTTGTAGTCGATGAACCCGCTTTCCCAGGCGCTTGCATCGAAATGCCGGAAGGAATCCAGTTCTTTGAGCTGAGCATCGCTCGCATAGCGCGCGATGCGCTCCATGCAGGCCCGTTCCAAGGCGGCGCGAAGATGAAACATGTCCAGCACATCGGGGAGCGATACCGGCGCAACCCTGTATCCCTGCCGCGGCAGGGAGATGACCAGGCCTTCGCGTTCAAGGCGCATGAGCGCATCGCGAACCGGGGATTTGCTCATATCAAAACGCGCGGCCAGCTCGGCCTCGCGGATTTCCGTGCCCGGGGCCAGCCTGCAGCTGATCATGTCGGCGCGCAGTTGCTCGTAAACCGCCTCTCGCAGAAGCCGGCTACCGTTTCCCGGCAGGGAAGTGTCGACCGTTGTCATAGGTTCTTAGAAATAAGATGCACCAGTTATATTTAAGTATCTGATATATCAATGCGTCTTGCAATCATTGCCCGAGATTCTGATAAAACGGCTTTTCTATAATGAGTTGGGTGCAGCCATCGGAAATGTTTATTGGTTGTTAGTTTGACTTTTTTTGATATCGTAATATATCATGATGCAGAATATTTCCAACAAAAACTGTTCGAGGAGACGCGTCCATGACTACGAAACTGCTTTCCATCGCAATATCCAGCGTAATGCTCGCGGTGGGCTTGAGTGCTTCGGTGCATGCGGCCGATAAAGATGCCATTCGCGTCGGCTTTCTCACGATCAAGTCGGGCGCTCTCGCGGCCGGTGGCAAGCAGATGGAGGACGGTTTGCGCCTGTTTCTCAAAGAGCGCAACAACATGATCGCCGGCCGCAAGGTGGAATTGTTCGTCGGCGATACGGCCGGCCAACCCGCCATCACCAAGGCCAAGACGCAGGAATTGGTCGAAAAGGACAAAGTCCAGGTGATCATCGGACCGTTGGCCGCGTTTGAGGCGCTGGCGATAGACGACTACATCCGCAAATCGGAAACCCCTGTGATTTCGCCTTCGGCTGCCGCCGAGGATTTGACGCAGCGCAAGCCCAACCCCTGGTTCGTGCGGGCGGTGGGCACGTCGGCGCAGCCCAACCATGTGCTCGGTGACTACGCGGCGCGCGTATTGAAATACAAGCGCATCACGATCATTGCGGACGATTTTGCCTTCGGCCACGAAATCGCAGCAGGTTTTCAGCGCACGTTTGAAGAGGGCGGCGGCAAAGTGGTGCAAAAGCTGTGGTCGCCGTTGAACGTGGCTGACTACGGCACCTATATCGGCCAGATCAAACCCGACGTGGATGCTGTTTTCGCCGCCTTCGCCGGCGGCAACGGGGTCAAGTTTCTGAAGCAGTACAACGAATACGGCATGAAAGCAAAAATCCCGGTGCTCGGCGCTATGACCACGGTGGACGAAGGCATACTAAAGTCCATGGGCGATGAAGCGCTGGGTGTCATCTCCTCGGGTTGGTATGCGGCAGGCATCAACAATCCTGACAACAAGCGCTTCGTGCAGAGCATTAACCGTGACTATCATCAGGATCCCGGTTACTACTCCATGGGGGCTTACGGCGCCGCGTTGATGCTGGAGCAGGCGCTCAAAGACATCAAGGGAAAAATTGAGGACAAGCCCGCGTTCATGGCCGCACTGCGCAATGTGCGCCTGACTAACGACCCGCGCGGCGCGTTCAGTCTGGACGCCCTGGGCAACCCGGTGATGGATATCTACATACGCAAGGTCGAGCGCAAGAACGGCAAGTTGACGAACAGCGTCATCAAGACCTACCCGGCAGTCAGCCAGTTCTGGACTTACAACAAGGCAGAGTTCCTGGCCAATCCGGTCTATTCCCGCGATTATCCGCCGGCCAAGAATCTCGAAAAATAGGCCGCCTCGCACAGCGCGCCGCCAGCACAGCGGCGCCGGTACGGGTGGACTGCGCGCGTGAACACCATCAGCGCCGTGTTTGAACCAAAGCCGCGCCGGTGATCCTTGCCGGCGGGGCGCAGTATTGCGCCGGACTGCGCACTAATATCGGCTTCGTCGAGGAACCGCCCGCAGCGTGAAAATGAAGAGACGGATAGA
>JAJZRT010000666.1 GCA_021802595.1 Pseudomonadota bacterium | reverse complement strand
ATTTGACCTTGGCGGCGTCGCCCGACTGGGCGGCAGCGAACAATTCCTGGGACATGGGGCACTCCTGCTTTTTTACGATTGGCAGCAAGCGTACAATTGTTGACTGATTTAATCAACTATTGGCCGTAAGGCTCAAGCCGCCATGTCCAATCGCCTTGCCACCGAATCCAGCCCCTACCTGCTGCAGCACGCCGACAACCCGGTCGACTGGTACCCGTGGGGCGAGGAAGCGCTGGAAAAGGCGCGTCGCGAGGACAGGCCCATCCTGCTGTCGATCGGCTATTCGGCCTGCCACTGGTGCCATGTGATGGCGCACGACTGCTTCGAGGATGCCGAAGTGGCGGCGGCGATGAACCGGCTTTTCGTGAACATCAAGGTCGACCGCGAGGAGCGCCCCGACCTCGACCAGATCTACCAGACCGCGCACCAGCTGCTGGCGCAGCGCGGCGGCGGCTGGCCGCTGACGGTGTTTCTCACGCCCGACCAGACGCCGTTCTTCGCCGGCACCTATTTCCCCAGGACGCCGCGCTACAACCTGCCGGGCTTCATCGACCTGATGGAAAACGTCGCCCGCGCCTGGCACGAACGCCGCGGCGAGGTGCTGGCGCAGAACGAGGCGGTGCGTGCCGCGCTCGCGCAGCAGCAGCCGGCGGCGGACATGCAGCAGGCGCTGACCGATGCGCCGCTCGCCGACGCCGTGCGCGACCTGGCGCAGGCTTTTGATCCGGTGTGGGGCGGCTTCTCGCGCGCGCCCAAGTTTCCGCGGCCGGGCGAACTGTTCCTCCTGCTGCGGGAAGCGCAACGTGGCAACGCGCAGGCGCGCGAGATGGCGCTGTTCTCGCTGCGCAAAATGGCGTCGGGCGGGGTCGTCGACCAGCTCGGCGGCGGCTTCTGCCGCTATTCGGTCGACGAACAGTGGGCGATTCCGCACTTCGAGAAAATGCTCTATGACAACGGCCCGCTGCTGCATCTCTACGCCGACGCCTGGACGCTGACCGGCGAGACGCTTTTCAAGGACACCGCCGAGGGCATCGTCGACTGGCTGCTGCGCGAGATGCGCGCGCCGGAGGGCGGCTTCTATTCCGCGCTCGACGCCGACAGCGAAGGCCATGAAGGCAGGTTCTACGTGTGGACGCCCGACGAAGTACGCGCGCTGCTCACCGCCGAGGAATACGCGGTGGCCACGCCGGTATTCGGTTTCGACCTGCCGCCGAATTTCGAGAATGCGAGCTGGAACCCCATCCTCGCGCGCCCATTGGACGAGGTTGCGGCCGAGCTGGGCCTCGCCGGCGAGGCGACGGCGGCACGGCTGGCGAGCGCGCGCGCCAAGCTGTTCGCCGCGCGCGAGGCACGCGTCCGGCCGGGACGCGACGACAAGCAGCTCACCAGTTGGAACGCGCTGATGATCGCCGGGCTGGCGCACGCCGGGCGGGTGATGGCGCGTCCCGACTGGATCGCTGCGGCCCAGGCCGCGGTCGATTTCCTGCATCGGAATCTGCGGCGCGACGGCCGCCTGCTCGCCAGCTACAAGCACGGCGAAGCACGCCTCAACGCCTATCTCGACGACTACGCCTTCCTGCTCGCTGCGCTGCTGGAAACCCTGCAGGGCGGTTACCGCGAAACGGACATGGCGTGGGCGCGCGAACTCGCCGAAGCGCTGCTGGCGCATTTCGAGGACGCCGATGCGGGCGGTTTCTTCTTCACCAGCCACGACCACGAAGCGCTCCTCGCCCGTCCCAAGCCCGGCTACGACAACGCCACGCCGTCGGGCAACGGCGTCGCCGCGTTCGCCCTCCAGCGGCTCGGGCATCTATTGGGCGAGCCGCGCTACCTCGATGCCGGCGCGCGCTGCCTGCGCCTGTTCCATGCGGATCTGGTCCAGCAGCCGATCGCCTATCCGACGCTGCTGGCCGTGCTCGACGAGGCGCTGGCGCCGCCGCGCGTGATCCTGCTGCGCGGCCCGCAAGCCGCATTGAACGGATGGGTGGCGGTGCTGGCGCCGAAACTGGGCGCACGCGACATGCTGCTGGCCTTGCCCAATGGCTTGTGTCTGCCCGATACGCTGGCAAAACCGGAGGCGGACCATCCGGTTGCATGGGTCTGCAGCGGCACCGCGTGCCTGCCGCCGCTGACCGATCTGGCCGCGCTCCTGCCCTGAGGGGCTTCATCAGCATTTGCTATTAGGAACCCGGCGTGGCGCCTGCTATCAAACAGAGTGTCTGTTTGTTTTCAGGAGCGATCATGAGCACACATACCGGACATGCCGTATTCCACCCCCAGGCCGCCCGCATGAGCCTGCCGGGCATCCGCAGCGTGAGCTTCGACCAGCCCTTCCAGTGGCTGCGCGAAGGGGCAGCGGACCTGCTCAAGGCTTGGCCGCTGAGCCTGTTCTATGGCGCCGTGATTGCGCTGCTGGGCTATGCACTGATGCAGGCCGCCGAGGGCGAGCCGCACCTGGCGATGGCGCTGACCTCGGGCTTCCTGTTCGTCGCGCCGGTGCTGGCGCTGGTGTTCTACTGCGTGAGCCACCGGCTGGAGCATCATCACAAGCTGCCGCACCTGTTCGTTCCCCTGCTGTCGTGGCGCACCAATCCGGGTTCGCTGGGGCTGTTCACCGTGATGCTGCTGTTCGTGCTCATTTCGTGGGAGCGCATCTCGGCCATCCTGGTCGCGCTGTTCCTCAACGGCTCGGGCATCGGTGGACTGTCTGACCTGATGAGCCTCAGTGCGCTGCAGCAACATACCGATTTCGTCCTGACCTACCTGGCGTTCGGCGGTGTGCTGGCCCTGATGGTGTTCAGCATCTCGGTGGTGTCGCTGCCGATGATGATGCACCACAAGGTCGATTTCGCCACTGCGTTGGTGACCAGTTTCATGGCGACCCGCCTCAATTTCCCGGCGATGCTGCTGTGGGGCGCCCTGATTGCCGGCCTGGTCGCCATCGGCATGGCCACCGATTTCATCGCCATGGCGGTGATTTTCCCGTGGCTGGGCCATGCCAGCTGGCATGCCTACCGCGAACTGGTCGAGCGCGAATGACGGAATAACAATGTTCTACGGGGCTTGGTAACAAATAGCCAAGCCTTCGTCTTGCGTGGAAGGGGATTTTCCTTAATATTGGGGTCGCGAAGATGTCTCGAACGCGACCAACCCGACTTCCACGGAGACCGTAAAGATGAACAAGTTGATGATGACTGCAGCGTCGGCTGCGCTGCTGATGACGTCCGGCGTGGCCTCCGCGGACGACGCGGCTGCAGCCATGGCGCTGGCCCAGAAGAACGCCTGCCTGTCCTGCCACGGCGTGGACAAGAAGATCGTGGGCCCGGCCTACAAGGATGTCGCCAGGAAATATGAAGGTGACAAGGGCGCGAAAGCCCGCCTGGTCGCCAAGGTGAAGGCCGGTGGCAAGGGCGTGTGGGGCGAGATTCC
>JAJZRT010000665.1 GCA_021802595.1 Pseudomonadota bacterium | reverse complement strand
TCCGATCTGGTTTATCGCCAGCAAAAAAGCTTACGATGCATTACCTTATCTGGCGGCCAGTGCCAGCAGCGGCCAGATCGCCTACACCGTGGGCGACAAGCTGTATGCTTCCGGTCTGAAACGGGTCCCGGTGGGCACCCGCTATGGTATCGTCGCTCTTGGGCCGGAACTGCGCCGTCCCGGCGTCGAGAAGCCGCTCGGTTATGCGCTCTACGACCTGGGCAGCATCATCGTACGCAGTGACAGTTCCCATGCCGCCGTCGAGATCGCCGATGCCCGCAGGGAAATCTCGCTGGGCGATCGCCTGATCCCCGAAGCGGGCGCCAAAGTACCGCGTTATTTCCCCAGCGCCCCCGCCCACCCGGTAAGCGCTCGGATCATCGCCAAAATGAGCGACTACCCCGAACTCCTGGTGGGTCAGGCCGTTATCGTGGATCAAGGCCGGGAAGCCGGATTGAGCGATGGTAATCTGCTGCGGATTGAAAGGACCAGGGGAAATACGAAAAATGCCGTGACTGGCAAATCCTTCGCTCTGCCGCCTCAGAAAGTGGGCGAAGTGATGGTGTTTCGGGTATTCCCCACGGTCTCCTACGCCGTGATTACCATGGCAACGCATGGCATCTTGGTGGGTGACAAGCTGGTTAGCCCGCGCCCGGTAACCGCCAGCGACAGCTCCGCAGGAAATAGGTGACAGACCGGGCCTGGCTCGCCCTCAGCCGTATCCCCGGCCTCGGCCCGCTTCGCCAGCGTGCCCTGCTCGAACGTTTTGGTGCGGTGGAGCGCTGCTTTCAAACCGGGGCTGGGGCCTTGCAGGACCTCGGCCTGCAAACGGGACAAATCGCCGCCTTGCAGAAGGCGCCCGAGGACATTCTCACGCCTGCAGACCAGCGCTGGCTGGAAAGTCCCGACACCGACCTCTGCCGCTGGGCCGACGCCGATTACCCGCCCTTGTTGCGCCATATCCCTGACCCGCCCCTGCTGCTCTATTTACGCGGACAGCGCGCCTGCCTGAACCAGGCCATGCTGGCTATCGTCGGCAGTCGCAGTGCCACGGCTACCGGTATCGCCACCGCCGAAGCTTTTGCCAAAAACCTGGGTGAAGCGGGACTTATCATCTGTAGCGGCCTGGCCCTCGGCATTGATGCCGCCGCCCATCGTGGTGCCCTTCACAGCGGCACCGTCGCCGTACTTGGTACCGGTGCCGACCTTATCTACCCGCGTAGTCATCTGCAACTCGCCCGTCAGATTACCGAACAGGGCCTCATCATCAGCGAACAGCCGCCCGATACCGGTCCGCGCAGTGGTCTATTCCCCCGCCGCAACCGCATCATCAGCGGCCTCAGTCTTGGCGTATTGGTGGTCGAAGCGGCTGACGGCAGCGGTTCACTGATTACCGCACGACTGGCACTGGAGCAGGGTCGTGAAGTCTTTGCCATCCCCGGCTCCATCCATTCGCCGTTGTCGCGCGGCCCGCACCGCCTCATCCGCGACGGCGCCAAACTGGTCGAAAGCGCCGAAGACGTCCTCAGCGAACTCGGCCCGCTGTACGCCGTGCTGCGCGGCAGTCAGGCCGCAGCAGACTGGCGGCCGGAAGATTCAACACAAGCTAAAGTTTGGGCCGCCATGGATTTCGACCCTCTCGCCCCGGAACAGATCGCCAGCCGCTGCGGATTGACGCTGACCGAGCTTTCGGCCATCCTCTTGGACATGGAATTACAAGGTTACCTCGCGGCCTGTCCCGGCGGTCGTTTCTGTCGCCTCCCACCGGCTTCCTAAGGCCACGGTATGGAAGACGTCATAGACATCATTAGTTATTTGCTCGACCATCTCGACGACGAAGACGACGAGATGGTCGAAGAGCGTTTGCGCGCCGTCGGTTTTCCGGACGACGATATTCAGCGCGCCCTCGACTGGATGGAAGGCTTCGCGGTAGAAGCGCAAGAGGACACCAGCCCCCGTTCACTGCGCGCCTACCATCCCTACGAACAGCAAAATCTTTCTGTGGCTGCCCGCGGGCAACTCCATGACTGGGAGCGGCTTGGTGTCATCAACGGCGCCATGCGTGAGCGCATTATCGATCGCCTGCTCGCCCTTGGTCTGGACGATACCGATCTGGAAACACTCGACTGGGTGACCTTTATGGTGATGGCCAATGATCCCGGTCCGGAGGCCTTCTGGGTCGATGCCTTACTGGGCGCCGACGGCGCACGGATTCTTCACTGACCCATGGCATATCAGCTCGTTATCGTTGAATCGCCGGCTAAAGCCAAAACCATCCAGAAGTATTTGGGGGATGACTTTCAAGTGCTCGCTTCCTACGGCCATGTGCGCGATTTGCAGCCCAAAGAAGGTGCTGTAGATACCGAACATGATTTCGCCATGCGCTACGCTGCCATCGAGCGCAACGAGCGACATGTGGACGCCATCGCCAAGGCCCTGCGTGGCGCCGACAAGCTCTGGCTCGCTACCGATCCGGATCGCGAAGGCGAGGCCATCTCCTGGCATCTGGTGGAGCTGCTGCGCGAGCGTCACCTGCTCGGCAACAAGCCCGCGCAACGTGTCGTCTTCCACGAAATCACCAAAAAAGCCGTGCAGGAAGCTATCGCCACCCCCCGCGAAATCGCCATGGATCTGGTCAATGCCCAGCAAGCGCGCCGCGCCCTCGATTATCTGGTGGGCTTCAATCTGTCGCCGCTGCTCTGGCGCAAGGTGCGTCCGGGCCTCTCGGCGGGCCGGGTACAAAGTGCTGCGCTGCGCCTGATCTGTGAGCGCGAAAATGAAATAGAAGCCTTTGTCAGCCGCGAATACTGGACCATCGCCAGTCGTCTGCAGCAGGCCGGCAGCGAATTCACCGGCCGCCTGACCCACTGGCAGACGAAAAAGCTCGAACAGTTCGACGTCACCAATAGTGATCAGGCCGAGGCCATCCGCAGCGGCATGGAAGATGATCTCAGCCGCCAGGCGCTACGGGTCCGGGAAGTGGAGCGCAAGAGCCGGCAACGCCAGCCTGCCGCACCCTTCACCACGTCCACCTTGCAGCAGGAAGCCTCGCGCAAGCTCGGCTTCAACGCCAGCCGGACCATGCGCGTCGCCCAGCAACTCTACGAAGGCATCAATATCGGCAACGAGACTGTGGGCCTCATCAGCTACATGCGTACCGACGCCGTCAACCTCGCCGAAGAGGCCATCGCTTCCATCCGTGACTTTATCGGCAGCCACTACGGCAGCGAATTCGTCCCCGAGACCCCGCGCCGCTACAAGACCAAGACCAAAAACGCCCAGGAAGCGCACGAAGCCATCCGCCCCACGGACATCGCCCGCAGCCCGGAGGCCTTGCAGGGCGTGCTCGAACGCGATCTCTGGCGCCTTTATGATCTGATCTGGAAGCGCAGCGTCGCCTGCCAAATGGCGCCTGCGCGTATGGACTTGGT
>JAJZRT010000664.1 GCA_021802595.1 Pseudomonadota bacterium | reverse complement strand
GTTGGATTCGACCTTGACCTGCATCACCAGCGGAATGGCCGCCACCACCAGCAGCGCGGTGGTGATCAGCACCGCTTTTGCGTGTCTCAGGCTGAACACGGCCACCACAGAGGCAATCCGGCGGGCGTGCGCCAGGCCGGAGCGGCGGCGGGGCCAGCGCGGCGTGTCCCATTTCAGCAGGATGGGCGGCACCAGAATGAACACCACCAGAAACACCATGAGCGTGCCGATGGCACCCGCCAGGCCAAAGGTCTGGACCGGCGGGATGCTGATCCACAGCATGCTCAGCATGCCCGCGCCGGTCGTCAGGATGTTGAACAGGCCGGGGACGAAGGTATCCTTCAGCGCGCGGGCAATGCGTTGCCGGCGCGGCAGCAGCGCGATGCGGCCGCGCTGGATGCCGGCATACAGATGCAGCAGGGTGGCGACGGTGTAGGCCGCCATCAGGGTGGGAATCATCGCGGTGATCGGCGTGTAGGGCTGGCCGAATGCCACCAGCCCGGCCACGCTGGCCGACACCACCATGCCCATGGCCAGCCCACCGATCACGACCGGGCGTATGCGCCCGACCACCCACCACAACAGCGCCATGCCGATGACGAAGGTGAGGGGAATGAAGATCGCACTGTCGCGCCAGAGCGAGCGCAGTTCAGCGACCGTCTGCGCCACCGTGCCGGCGGTGGCGGTGTGATAGGCATCGAGCTTCTCGGCGGTGATCGCCGCGTCGAGCGCGTTCTCGATGTCGAGGCGGGCGAGGCTTTCCTTCAGGAATTTTGGCCGCACCGCCAGTGCGATGGCGCGGCCATCGCGCGAGACGATGAGGCCGGGGGCGATAGGGTCGCTGAGTACACGGGCCTTCCACTGCTGCGGCGTGCGGTCGGCCAGATGCTTGGGGTCGACCAGCAGGGACACGGCAAAGCCGTCGTCGGTGGTGTCGACATGCTCCACCGTGGTCAGCGTCAGCACCCGGTCGACCCCGGGTTGTGCCGCCATTTTTTTCGCCACGCGGTCGAGTGCGCCGAGAAACGCCGGGGTGTACAGGTTGTCGCCCTCGAACAGGGCGACGACGGCCTCGTCGTTGGGGAATTCCTTGAACAGCGATTCGCGCAGCTGGATGGTGGGCGAATCGGGCGGCGAGTAGATATCGGGCGCGTTGTTGAAATGCAGCTTCAGCAGGAACGGGATCGATATCAGCTGGATCCCGAGCAGGATGGCCAGCGCCAGCCAGGGCGGCAGCATGCGGCTGCCGTCGATCCAGGGTTTCAGCCATTTCATGCGACGGCCCTGGTCAGAACTTGGTGCGCAGGCCCATCGTGATCAGCGAATGATCCTGGTGGAAGCCCCCCAGGGTGCGTGCTTCGCCGTCGAAGTAATGGGCGGCGATGTAGATCTCGTGCGGTTCCCAGCCCACGTAGCTGAGCTTGGGGCTGAGGTAGACGTCGCGCACGTTGAAGCCGCTGGCAAAGCGCATGCCGGCTTTCCAGCGTCCCTGGCCGAAGCTCGTTTCGATCTCGCCGTTGGCGCCGTAGTACTCCTTCAGCTCGAGGATGCTGCGGTCGGCTTGCAGCGCGTGCGCGACCAGCTGCAGGTTGACGCGGGTGTCCCCGCCGCCGGGGAAGAATTCGAGGGCGCCGACCCAGTCGAGCGAATGCGTGGTGTCCATCGCCGTGGTGGGCAGGGTCACCGGCACGTTGTCGGTGTAGCCCGCTTCCATGCGCCAGGTGAGGCCGCCGCGCACCATCTCCATGTCGGCGCCGACGAAGGTGTTGAACGGATGCACGGCGGTCAGCCTGAGCGCAGGCAGATCGAGGCGGTAATACGGCAGCGACTGCCGGGTGCGTGCCAGCGTCACCCCGAAGTCGAAGGGGTCGCCGGTCTTGGTGAGGCGCAGGGCGCCCCCGCCGCTGCCATGTTCGTCTTCGTCGATGTGCGCGGCACTCACCCAGGGAGTGAGTGCCGGGTCGATGCCGATGATCTGGCTGGTGGTGCGGTTGATCGGGCTCCAGATGCTGGCCACGTCCGGCAGCTGCGCGCCGCGGAACACCGGCAGCCACACCGCGTCCAGCTTGTAGTCGCCGAAATTCTGCTCCCAGCGTGCGGCGAGTTGCGCGCGGCGACGATCGGCCAGGTCGTCGAGGGCAAACCGGGTCAGGTCGACCCGGCTGACGCGGTCGGCCAGTGGAATTTCATCGACGCGGCCCCAGATGATGGTCTGCGCGCCGAACGTCAGGCGGGTGTCGCCGTTGCGGTAGCGGACATAGGTGTCGCCGTAGTCGGCCAGCAGTTCGCGGTGGCTGGCCAGGCCGCCGTCCTGCGTCATGCCGTCGAGCCGCGCGCCGGCGCGGAATTCCCAGTTGAGGCTGGGTTGCCAGAGGACGTAGGCGCTCGTGCGCAGGGTGGAATAGGTGTCGGCCTCGGGTGCGTCGGGCAGGCTGCCGCCCTCCAGCAACAGGTCGTCGACGCCGGCCTTGAGCGACGGCTGGAAGCCGCGTGCCTTCGGTTTGTGGCTGCGCGCAGGGGGGGGCGGCAGATCGTCCGGTGCGCCGGCTGGCTGCGTGCTGTCGGCAGGCGCCGCCTCGGTGGGCAGCGGGCGTGGCTTGCGCGTCGTGGTGCGGGGCGGCGGCAAGTCATCCGGTGCGTCCTGGGCGACGGAAAGCGGCGGCGGCAGGTCGTCCGCATACCCGGTTGCGGGGACGAACACGGGCAGGGCGGCGAGCGACAGGCTCAGGGGCAGCAGCAGGTTTTTCATGGGCGATATTCCGATTCCAGGCTTTCGTCGGCGAGGGCTTGCGAGGTGAAGAGTTTGGCGGGCAGTTTCTGGTCGTACAACGCGGTATCGATCACCAGCCGGGTTTCGTGCCCGTTTTCCAGGTCGATCATGCGGCTGTCGGTGAGCGTCCAGTAGCCCTGGGTGCGTTTCTTGGTGCGCAGCAGCCAGCGCTTGCTGGGGGTGTTGCCGTCCTGTTCGAAATAGTCCACGCGCTGGGGAATCGCGGTGGCGGGGTCGATCCAGCTGATGCGCTTCTTGTACACCGAATCGTCGGCATCCAGCGGTACGCTCTCGAGCACGTCGCACAGAATGCCGTTTGCGAGCTGCTTGCCGAGCAGCCGGTGGCGGTCTTTCGACGGCTTGCGTTCCTGCAGGTCCTCGAAATACAGGTCGGATCCGACGAAACGCCCGCCCTTGCGGTCGCTGGAAATGCGCCGCACGCGGTCGAGTGCGGGCAGGTACAGCCACTGGTCGGTGCTGCCGTCGGCCTTGTCGATGCTGAGCAGGCCGGTCCCTGCGATGTCTTCCGGTTCGAGAAATCGGACCAGATTGGCGGTTTCGCCGTGTCCCTTTTCGAGACGGTAGGTGACGAGCTCGCGGATGCGGGGCGCACGGCCCTTCTCGGTGAGCACCATGCGGCCCAGCGTGGTGAGGTCGTGCCCGTTGGGG
>JAJZRT010000663.1 GCA_021802595.1 Pseudomonadota bacterium | reverse complement strand
CTGCACCCCGAGTACCGCACGCTGCCGATGGTCTGGTACGTGCCGCCGCTGTCGCCGATCCAGGCCGCGGCGGAATCCGGGAAGATGGGGATGAACGGCATCATTCCCGACACCAAGTCGCTGCGCATCCCGATCACCTACCTCGCCAACCTGCTGACGGGCGGCAAGGAGAAACCGGTGATCACGGCGCTCGACCGCCTGCTGGCGATGCGCGCCTACATGCGCGGCAAGTCGGTCGAGGGCAAGCCCAACACCGCCGCGCTCGACCAGGTGGGGCTCAGCTCCGCACAGGCCGACGAGATGTACCGCTATCTCGCGATCGCCAACTACGAGGACCGCTTCGTCATCCCCAGCACCCACCGCGAAGAGACGATCAACACCTTCGAGGAGAAGTCGAGCTGCGGATTCACCTTCGGCAACGGCTGTTCCGACGGCGTCTCGCCCAAGACCACGCTGTTCGGCAACCGCAGGAATGCCGTGCCGGTCGACCTGTCGCAACTGCATGCCAAGAAGAAAACCGGTTGAGGAGCCCCATGATGAAGACCTTCAAAGTCCTGTCCGTTTTGCTGATGTACCCGGAGTCCGACTGGCTGGCTGCGCTGCCCGAGCTGGACGACGCGCTGGCAGACGATGCCGGTTTCAACGGCGACGCCTGCGCCCGCCTGGCACCGTTGTTCGATCTGCTGCGGCAATCCGATCTCATCGCGCTGCAGGAAAACTACGTCGCCACCTTCGACCGCAATCCCTCGCATTCGCTGCACCTGTTCGAGCACATCCACGGCGAATCGCGCGACCGCGGCTCGGCGATGATCGATCTGCTGCAGGAATACTGGAAGCATGACTTCGACGCCAGTTCGGCGGAACTGCCGGACTACGTGCCGCTGTTCCTCGAATTCCTGTCGCTGCTGCCGTCCGAAGAGGCCCTGGCGCTGCTCGGCGACGCCGTGCACGTACTCGCCGCGCTCGGCCGCAAGCTCGCCGCCAACGGCAGTCCCTACGCCGCCGCGTTCCAGGTGCTGGAAGCGCTGTCGCCGGTGGCGGCGCAGGAACTGCTCGAACCGCCGGTGCGCGACATGGACGAGGCGATGGAACAGTTCGGCCCCTCGGCCGACGGCGTCGAGCCGCTGCTGAAGCCCGGTCACCAGGTCGCCGTGGTGCAGATGCCGGCGTCGCGCCGGCAGGCCGCCGCCTAATCACAGGAGGAAACTGAAAATGTCGTACTCGCAAACATTCCTGTTCGGGATCTATCCCTACATCGCCCTGACGATCTTCCTGCTCGGCAGCCTGATCCGCTTCGACCGCGAGCAGTACACGTGGAAGAGCGATTCGTCGCAACTGCTCCGACGCCGCCAGCTGCGGCTGGGCAGCAACCTGTTCCACATCGGTGTGCTGTTCCTGTTCTTCGGCCACTTCTTCGGCATGCTGACGCCGCACTTCGTCTACGCGCCCTTCATCAGCGCCGGCGCCAAGCAGCTGCTGGCCATGGTGTCGGGCGGCACCGCCGGGGTGCTCGCCTTCATCGGCATCTCGCTGCTGCTGCATCGCCGCCTGACCGAGCCGCGCATCCGCGCCACCTCGAAGTTCAGCGACATCCTGATCCTGCTGCTGCTGTGGCTGCAACTGCTGCTCGGCCTGGCAACCATCCCGCTGTCGGCGCAGCACCTGGACGGCAGCATGATGCTCCGCCTGGCCGAATGGGCGCAGCGTATCGTCACCTTCCGCGGCGACGCGGTCGAGCTGCTGGTCGGCGCAGGGTGGATATTCAAGACGCACCTCTTCCTCGGCATGACGATCTTCCTCGTCTTCCCGTTCACCCGTCTGGTGCATGTGTGGAGCGGATTCGCCGCGACGACCTACGCGGTACGGGCGTGGCAGCTCGTGCGCCCGCGGGGTTGAAGCAGCGTGCCCTTAACGAATCAAGGAGACTGAAATGACGCATGTTGTCATCCTGGGCGCCGGCATTGCGGGCGTGACTGCGGCCTACGCCCTGAAATCCAGGCTGGGCCCGCGCGACGAAGTGACGGTGGTGTCGGACAAGCCCTACTTCCATTTCGTGCCGTCCAACCCGTGGATCGCCATGGGCTGGCGCGAGCGTGCCGACATCGCCTTTCCGATCGGCCCCTATCTCGAATCGCGCGGCATCAAGTTCATCCACAGCGGGGTCAGGCGCATCCAGCCCGACGTCATCCAGGTGGACCTGGAGAACGGCGACGTGCTGTTCTATGACACCCTGCTGATCGCCACCGGGGCAGCCGGGATGTCCGACGAAATTCCCGGCCTCTCGGAGCACACGCACTCGGTGATCCACATCGACCAGGCCGAGAAGGCGCTCGCGGCCTATCGCGAGTTCGTGCGCCATCCCGGACCGATCGTGATCGGCGCGGCGGCAGGTGCCAGCGTGCTGGGGCCGATCTACGAATACGCGTTCCTGGTCGACGCCGATCTCAAGCGGCGCAACATCCGCGAACGGGTACCGATCACCCTGGTCACGCCCGAGCCCTGGCCCGGCCACCTCGGCCTCGGCAGCGAGGGGCCCAGCCGCGGCGCGGTGACCGCCGCGCTGGTTGACACGAAGATCAGCGTGATCTGCAACGCACGCACCGTGCGCGTCGACCAGGATGCCATCCACGTGGTGGAGCTCGACGCCGACGGCAAGGAAAAACGCACCCATGCCCTGCCCTACGCCTACTCGGTCTACTGGCCCGCCTTCGGCGGCGTGCCGGGCGTACGTAGCGCGGCGGGGCTGGTGAACGAACGCGGGCTGGTGGTGGTGGACGAGTATCTGCGCAATCCTGACTTTCCCAACGTGTTCGCCCTCGGGGCCTGCGTGGCGCAACCGGCGGTGGCACAGACGCCGGTGCCGGTAGGCGCGCCGGACTCGGTGTATTCCATTTCGAAGGCCGGCGAGATCGTGGTGCAGAACATCCTCGCGCTGATCGATGGCACACCGCTGACGAGCCATGTGCCGCAGCGCGCCAAGTGGCTCACCGACATGGGCAATACCGGCGCCGCCTACCTGTCGGAGCCGCAGGTGCCGCTGCGCGACATCAACTGGATGCGCCAGGGGCGCTGGGTCCATCAGGCCAAGGTCGATTTCGAGAAATATTTCGTCAACCGGGTCCGCCTGCAACCGGCCGGACAGGCTCCCTCCGTCGGTTCGCGGATCGCCGGCGTGATGAGCCAGGTGCAGGCCGGCCGGCACGGCGAGCCCGCGCCGGCCCCCATGGCGGCCGCCGGCAGCGGCAAGCCGCTGGAAATCCGGCTGTCGCAGGATCCCTGTGTCGAGCTCAGGGCGCTGGCCAAGTCCGTCGGACACGACCCGGAGGCGCTGGCGGCCGAATTGCTGGCCGCTGCCGTGGCCGACGCCAAGGCCTATCTGAACGAGGCGGGCGTCGAGGCCATGGCCCATGCCCGGCGGGAGCTGCTGGTGGAGGCCCTGCC
>JAJZRT010000662.1 GCA_021802595.1 Pseudomonadota bacterium | reverse complement strand
GAGTCGGCTGCAGGCGCGGCGGCTTCGGCCAGCGGAGCGGCGTGGACCATGGGGGCGGCCGCCAGCATGAGGGCGGTGAGCAGCGGGGTGAGAGTGCGTATCATGGTTTTGTCTCCTGATTGGTGTAGTTGAATAAGCCGGCTTTATCCAGCCTGATTGGGAGACGCGGGGACTGGCACGCTTATTCCATTTCCGTGACGTTTTTTTTCTGGAATAAATGAACTACTTTCCTCGTCCTCCCCACATGCTCATGATCAGCCGCTTCCTGTTTGGCCCGTTCCGTCCCGGCATCGAGGCATTGCGCCCGGTGCTTTACCGCATCGCCTATGCCTGGTGTCACGACGTGGCACTGGCCGATGACCTGGTGCAGGAGACTCTGTCCAAAGCCTGGTCGCGGCGTACCCAGTTGCGCGAGGAGGTGGCATTGAAAGCCTGGCTGGTTGCGATCATGAACCATTGCTGGCTCGACCATTTGCGCGGCCGCCGCGATTTCGAGGATGTCGAGGACTGGCAGGATGCGCTTGAGTCCGGCGCCGACACCCCCGAGGCCTGCTGCGACCGCGAGCAGGTGATCGCCTGCGTGCGCGCGGCCGTGGCGCGTCTGCCGCTGGGGCAGCGCCAGGTCCTGACGCTGGTCGACCTGGAAGAGTTCGGCTATGCCGAAGTGGCCGGGATTCTGGACATTCCGGTCGGCACCGTGATGAGCCGTTTGTCGCGCGCGCGCGCGCGCCTGAAGGGGCTGCTGAATACCGCGATGCAGCAGCCCGCGGCGCAGCCGGCACTGAGGAGAGTGAAATGAATCCTGTCGTCTCGGACGAGATCCTGCACGCATACATCGATGGCGAGCTCGACGTGGCGGAGAGCGAGAAGCTCATCGCCCGGATGCGCGAGGATACGGAACTGGCACAGCGCGTGTGCGCGCTGCGCAGCCTGCGCAGCATGGTGCGTCTGGCGTATGCCGAGCCTCCGCTGGCCGGCCGGCAGGCGCACGCCGTGCCCCGCAGGCACTTCATGCAGCGCTGCGCCTTCGGTTGTCTTGTCCTGTTTGCCGGCCTGGGCGGCGGCTGGGCCTTGCGCGGCCTCGACGCGCAAGCGGTGGCAACCGCGCCCGCGCTCGTTCCAGGCGGTGTTCAGGTGGTCAGCCTGAGACAGCAGGCGGATCCGAACCGGATCATGCTGCATCTCGACAGCGCCGCGCCGGGCAAGATGCAGGCGGTGCTGGACCAGGCCGAACGCCTGCTCGACGATGCAGAGCGGCAGGGCAGGGCGATGCAGATCGAGGTCATCGCCAACAGCCGCGGCGTCAACCTGCTGCGTGCGGGGCATAGTCCCTATGCCGACCGCATTGCGCAGATGAAGCAGCGCCACGCCAACCTGCAATGGGTTGCCTGTGGCCAGTCCATTGCCCGCCTGCGCGGTGATGGCGAAGCGGTCACCCTGCTGCCCGCCACGCGGACGGCACCGACCGCCATCGGCGAAATCGTCACCCGGCTCCAGCAAGGCTGGACCTATGTCAGGGTTTGACGCGGGACGACGCTCGGCCGCCCTGTTGCTGATTCTGCTGCTGCCCGTTGCGGCAGCCGCCGCCGCGCTGCGCAATCAGCTCGTCGACCATCCTTCCCCCTATCTGGCCCTGCACGGCCACGATCCGGTGGCCTGGCAGGAGTGGAATGCCGAAACGGTCGCGCGTGCACGGCGGGAAAACAAGCTGCTCTTCGTCTCCGTCGGCTACTTCGCCTGCCACTGGTGTCATGTCATGCAGCGCGAAAGCTACAGGGATCCGCAGGTCGCGGCGCTGCTCAACCGCGGCTTCATTCCGGTCAAGGTCGACCGCGAGCTCAATACCGGCCTGGACGATGCCCTGCAGATTTTTTCCGCACGTCTGCGTGGTGCTGCAGGCTGGCCCCTGAATGCCTTTGTGACACCGGAGGGCTACCCTGCCTATGCCGTGCTGTATGTCCCGCCGGATGCATTCCGTTCGCTGCTGGCCCAGCTTGCCGCGCGCTGGCAAGCGGATCAGGCCGGCATTCGCCGCCTGGCGTTGCAGGCGGCGCCACCGCCCGCCATGCCGCCCGAAGGCGCGCCGCTGACGGCGGCGCGCAGCACCCAGGCCTGGGAACGGTTCATGGCCGGCGTCTGGCAGGAGGCCGACATCCTGAACGGCGGGTTCGGTCAGGTCGGCAAATTCCCCATGGCGCCGCAGTTGAGCGCCTTGCTGGATCGCCAAGTGCAGCAGCCCGACGCCCGGCTGGCCGAGTTCCTGCGCCTGACGTTCGACCAGATGGCGGCACGGGGCATGCGGGATCACGTCGGTGGCGGCTTTTTCCGCTATACCGTCGACCCCGGATGGGACACGCCGCATTTCGAGAAAATGCTGTACGACAATGCGCAGCTGGCCATGCTCTATCTGCGCGCAGCGATGATCCTGGATCGCCCCGCTTACCGCGAGATTGCGCGCAGCACGCTCGGTTTCATCCAGGACGCGTTGCGGGATGCGAGTGGCGGCTACTACAGCAGCACATCGGCGGTCGATGCCGCGGGACGGGAAGGGGCCACGTATCTGTGGGAACCCGACGAACTGAGGCGGCGCCTGTCGCCTGAGGTTTTCGCAGCGGTGCGCCGGGTGTGGCAGCTCGATGCGCCGCGCAGGTTTGACGCGGGCTATCTGCCCGCGGAATACGTCACACCGACGGCCAATGAACGCCGCCTGCTGGCCGACGCGGCACGAACCCTGTACCCCTTGCGGCAACTGCGCAGCCTGCCCAGGGACGACAAGCTGAATGCCGGCCTCAATGGCCTCGCGCTGTCAGCTTTCAGCCGGGCCATGGCGCTCGACCCGGCCTACCGCCAGGATGCCGACCGGCTGCAGCGATTTCTGCTGACGCGGCTGGCGAAGGACGGTCGTCTGGTGAAGGCGATGGCGCACGGCCGGATCCTGCCGCATGCGGAACTGGAGGACTACGCCTATGGGGTGCAGGGCCTGCTCGACCATGCCGATGCCACCGGCAATGCGCAGTCGCGCGAGCGTGCACGGCAGTTCGCCCGGACTGCGTGGCAACTTTTCTGGAGTGAGCGGGGCTGGAAGCGCGAGGCCCAGCCCCTGTTGGCGACGCTGCAAGCCGAGCCGGCACTGGATGACGGCGCACTGTATTCGCCGTCCGACGTGCTGATTCTGGCCAGCCTGCGGCTGCAGGATCCGGCGTTGAACCGGCTGGCGCGCACTGCGGCGGGCTGGCGTCTGCCGGCCATGGCGCGGGACCCTTACGCCTACCCCACACGCGTGCGCGTGCTGACGCAGGTGCAGCCGTGAACAGGCCCTAGTGTCCTGAGTTAGAAATTCGCAGGCAGAAGCGTTCGATGCTGGCGAGGATGTCATTGGCGGACTTGGACCAGACGAAGGGCTTCGGATCAGCGTTATAGCTATCGAGATAAGAGCGAATGG
>JAJZRT010000661.1 GCA_021802595.1 Pseudomonadota bacterium | reverse complement strand
GCCGATCAGCGCGACCCGGTTTTCCCGGTCACTGACCCAGAAGCCGCCGACCGTCGTATCGGGACGTGCATGACGCCACAGGTGCGAGGCCTCGATCTCGACCGGCCATGGCAGCCCCAGCAGGCCCATCAGCGCCGAGGCCGCGCGGTTGCTGGCTTCCATCTCGGAGGCCTCGAGATAGGTTTCGGCGAATTCGTGGCTGCTGTGCACCGCCCACAGGCCGGGACCATCGGAAGTCTGGCGCACCGCCAGATTCAGCAGATGGTCGTCGAACTTGATGACGTCCGCCGCGGGACCGCCTTCCCAGCGCATCAGGAACGACCAGATCGGTCGATAGCGCACCGCACCCAGACGCTCGCGCAGCAGCGGCAGCGCATCGAGCATGGGAATGGCCTGCGGCGTGGGCACGCTGCAGATCACGCAGTCGTAATCGCCCCGAACCTCGCCATTTTCCAGGACGAGGGTGCGCGGCTGCAGGGTGACGACCCGCGATCCGGTGTGCAATCGGGCATTGCCGAGCAGCTGGCGAACCAGCTGCGAGGGTTCGATGGTGGGTCGAAAATGATTTTGCAGCTGCGCCTCGCCCCACGAGATCGTTGCGCGTCCCTGCCAGATGTTGCCGCGCACCGGGGCGACCCAGCCCTGGCGCACCCAGTCGCGCAACTGGCTGCGGAAGGGCTCGCGCTTGGCCGAGATGAAGGGCGTGCCGAGCGTGGCCCAGCCCTGTTCCGTACGCCGGGTCGACAGGCGCCCGCCCGCGCCGCGCGCCTTGTCGAACACGTCGACCTCCCAGCCTGCCGCAGCGAGGGTGCCTGCACAGCTCGCGCCCGCGATTCCTGCCCCGACGATGCCTGCCCTGAGCCCTGCCGAAGGGCCTGCCCTGAGCCCTGCCGAAGGGCCTGCCTGAAGTTTTGTCATGCCTTGTCTGCCCTTATCCCTGTCCATGCGGCAAGCTGCCCGTGGGCCGTGTGTCGCGCACAGCCCGTCCGGTTCGATATCGAACTGTATCAGCAAATCCTTAATTTCAGTTCCAAGGATCCTGCGCGGGCCGCCGGCGCGACCCTCAGCGCAACACCTTCTGCATGGCCACGTGCAGGATCCCGGCTTCCTCGTATTCCGGGCCGAGGACGACGAATCCCGCGCGCGCATAGAAGCCGGCCGCGTGCGTCTGTGCGCTGAGCCTCAGCAGCCGGAAACCGCGTGCGGCCGCCGTGTCCAGGATCGCATCCAGCAGGCCGCGGCCGACGCCACGCCCGCGCCAGGCCGGCAGCACCGCCATGCGGCCGACGTGCCCGTCGGGCAGCAGGCGGGCGCAACCGATGGGCGTGCCGTCATCGGCCACGGCAAGAAAATGGACCGAAACGGCATCGTGCTCGTCCCATTCCAGCGCTTCCGGAACGCCCTGCTCGTCGATGAAGACGGCCCGCCGCACGGGGCCGAGACGCATCGCGTCGCGGCCCCAGTCGGTTTCGCCGATCGTGAAGGTGCCCATGGCTCAGACGCGGGCAAACCGCCGCGCCGCGCGATGGCCGCGTGCCGCCTTCACGCCGTGCAGCGTCCACAGCCCGGCAACGAAATAGCTCCCGGTGATGAGCAGCGACTGGCGATGGTCGCCTCCGGTGATCCAGCTCGCGGCGCCATAGGTCAGCGGGCCGATGATCGACGCCAGCTTGACCGCCAGGCCCCACAGGCCGAAAAACTCGGCCTCCTGCGCGGGCGGCGCCAGCAGGCCGACCATCGCGCGTCCCGCCGACTGCGAGGCGCCCATGCACAGCCCGGCCAGGTTGGCCGCCACCCAGAACATGCGCTCGTCGGGCGCCGCCCAGGCGAGCCCCACCATCACGATCCAGCCGATCAGGGTCCATGCGATCGAGCGCACATGGCCGATGCGGTCCTGCACGTGACCGAATACGAAGGCGCCGAGGGCCGCCGTGATGTTAACCACCAGCACCAGCAGGATGGTCTGCTGGGTCGTGAAGTGGAACGCCTGGTTGGCGTAGATCGCCGCCAGCGTGATGACCGCCTGGATGCCGGCCTGGTAGAGCACGGTGCAGATCAGGAAGCGCTTCAGGTCCGGCAGCTGGCGCAGATGGCCGAGCGTGTGGCGCACCTGCCGCCAGGCGCTGCGTGCGGAGCGTCCGGGCTGCGGCACGGCCCGCTCGCGCAGCATCAGGAGCGTGGGCAGGCTCGCCGCCATGAAGATCGCCGCGGTGATGAGCATGGTCACCGGCACGAATTCGGTCGCGCCCTGACCATGCGCCTGCGCCCGGCTGATATAGGCCAGGCACGCGCCGAGCGACACCAGGCCGCCCACGTAGCCGAGCGACCAGCCCCACCCCGACACCCGTCCCAGCGCGCGCGGGCGCGCCAGTTCGGTCAGGAAGGCCGCAATGATGTTCTCGCCGGTGCCGAAGAAATAGTTCGACAGCACCAGCGCCACGATGGACAGCACCAGCGCGCCGGGCACCGCGAAATACAGCAGCGCGGTGAAGCCGACGCAGCCCAGCGTGGTCAGCCACAGCAGCCATTTCTTGTTGGCATGGGCGTCGGCATAGGCGCCGACCAGGGGAGCGGTGAGCATCACCAGCGCGTAGGAAACCGACAGCGTCAGCGTCCAGACGAAGGTCGCCCACGGGGCGTTGCCGGCCACGACGGCGACGAAATAGGCGCTGAACACGGCGGTGATGACGACCGTGGTGTAGCCCGAATTGGCGAAGTCGTACATCGCCCACGCCCACACCTCGCGCCGGCGCACACCCGGTTGCAGCATGCCTGTCCTGAGCGAGGTCGAAGGGCCTGTCCTGAGCCCGGTCGAAGGGCCTGTCCTGAGCGGAGTCGATGGGGTCGCCATCAGACCGTCTCGCCCTCGGCCTGCTGCTGCAGCGCCCACATGTGGGCGTACACGCCATTCCTCGCCAGCAGTTCGGGATGCCGTCCGCGTTCGACGATGCGGCCGCCTTCCATGACAAGGATTTCATCCGCCTCGACGACGGTCGACAGGCGGTGCGCGATGATGAGGCTGGTGCGGCTGCGGGCGATCTCCAGCAGTTCGGCCTGGATGGCTTTCTCGGTCTTGGTATCGAGCGCCGACGTGGCTTCGTCGAGAATCAGGATGGCGGGATTCTTCAGCAGGGTGCGGGCGATCGCTACGCGCTGCTTCTCGCCGCCGGAGAGTTTCAGTCCCCGCTCGCCCACCACCGTGTCCCAGCCCTGCGGCAGGCTCTCGATGAAACGCAGGATATGCGCGGCGCGCGCGGCCTCGATGACCTCGTCCCGGCTCGCATCGGGCCGGCCATAGGCGATGTTGTAGTAGATGCTGTCGTTGAACAGCACGGTGTCCTGCGGCACCACGCCGATGGCGGCGCGCAGGCTGTCCTGCGTGACCTGGCGGATGTCCTGACCGTCGATGCGGATGCTGCCGGCGCCCACGTCGTAGAAGCGGAACA
>JAJZRT010000660.1 GCA_021802595.1 Pseudomonadota bacterium | reverse complement strand
ATGGCCTGCTGGCGCCGAGCCTGCCGTGGCGTGCGCTGCTGGCGCGCTTCTTCGCGGTCAACCAGCGCGACGACTATTCGTGGCGGCGGCCGTCGCGGCGCGAAGGCGACGCGCTGCTGCCGCGCCTGTCGAGCGAAGGCATCGACGTGGTGGCGGCGATCGACACCAGCGGCTCGATCAGCGAGGAGGAACTGCGCGAATTCGTCACCGAGCTCGACGCCCTGAAAGGCCAGGTGCGCGCACGCATCACGCTGCTGGCGTGCGACAACCACCTGGCGGCGCAGGCGCCGTGGGAGTTCGAGCCGTGGGACACGATGCAGTTGCCGGTCGAGATCGCGGGGGGAGGCGGCACCGATTTCCGTCCGGTGTTCGACTGGGTCGAAGCTGAAAACCGCAGCCCCAACCTGCTCGTGTATTTCACCGATGCCGAGGGCGATTTCCCCAAAGCCCCGCCGAATTACCCGGTGATCTGGCTGGTCAAGGGCAAGAGCGGGGTGCCCTGGGGCGAACGGGTACAGCTCAATTGAGCGCGCCGCCCGACCGCGTCCGCAGCTTCCTCTTCGAGCAGCTCGACATCCGGGGTGCCTGGGTGCAGCTCGGGGCCGCCTGGCGCGAGATGACGGCGGGCCGCAACTACCCCGAGCCGGCCCTCGAACTGCTGGGCCAGCTGGCCGGCGTGACCACGCTGATCGCCGCCAACCTCAAGCAGGCGGGACGGCTGACATTCCAGTTGCGCGGCGAGGGCCCGGTGTCGCTGCTGGTGATGGACTGCGACGAGCAGCTGCGCCTGCGCGGCATGGCACGCGCGCCGTCAAAACTGCAGGCGGGCATCCTGCCGGCGCTGCTGGGCGACGGCGCGCTGACCCTGACGCTCGACACCGCCGACATGCGCCAGCCCTACCAGAGCCATGTGCCCCTGCAGGGTGAGACCCTGGCCGCCGTGTTCGAGCATTACCTCGCGCAATCCGAGCAGGCGCCCACCCGGCTGTGGCTGGCGGCCAACCACGAGGCCGCGGCGGGCCTGTTCCTGCAGGCGCTGCCGGGCGCGGCCGCGCGCGATGCCGATGGCTGGAACCGGGTGCAGATCCTGGCAGACACCGTGCAGCCCGCTGAATTGCTCGGCCTCGGCGCGATCAAGCTGATCGAACGCCTGTTTCCGGAAGAGGACGTGCGCGTGTACGACCCGCGTCCGGTCAGCTATTCCTGTCCGTATGACCCCGCCAAGATCTATTCCATGCTGCGCAGCGTGGGGCAGGCGGAATGCGACGCCATCATCGCCGAGCAGGGCGAGATACGGGTGCACGACGACATCTGCAACCACGAGTACGTGCTGGATGTGGCCGCGGTGGCGGCCCTCTTCAAATGAAAGGAAGCGCGATGCGGACAGGATGGATGCTGTTGGGGCTGCTGGCCCTGTCGACCGGGGCACACGCGGAGGATGGCCGTGCCGGAGCCGGGCGCTACGAGGCCCTGCCGCTGGCCGGGGCAGACGGCGGCAAGGGAGGCGGGCGGGCGCTCATCCTCGATACCCGCGACGGCCATGTCTGGGTCTGGAGCGAGAATGAGCTCATCACCGCGCCGGATGGCAGCCGCCGCTACGGTTCCGGCTTCATCTACCAGGGCCGGCTGCGCCCCGGCACCCGACCGGGCGAGATGATCGAGCAGCAGGTCAGGTGACCCGTCCCGACAGGGCGGACCCGCGATGTAATGGGGCGGCCTGGCCCTTGAGACGCCCCGCCCGCGCCTTTTTTCCTTAAGGCCGGGCCGGATTAGGCCGATACGTGCTCAATCCTTGCGAATTGCCCCAGAATCCATGCAGACCGAGACCGTAGCCCACGCCGCCTCCGCGCCCGCCCGCCAGAAGATCCGCCTCGGCGACCTGCTTGTCGAGCAGAAGGTCATTTCCAGCGCCGATCTCGACATCGCCCTGGCCGCGCAGAAGAAGAGCGGACGCCGGCTGGGCCGCATCATCGTCGAAAGCGGGCTGGCGGGAGAAAACGACATTGCCCAGGCGCTGGCGCGCCAGCTGAACCTGCCTTTCGTCGACCTCAGGAAATTCAACCCGGAGTCGGCCATCCTGCAGCTTCTGCCGGAAACGCAGGCGCGGCGCTTCCGCGCCATGCCGCTGGCGCGGCGGGACGGCAGCATTTTCGTCGGCATGGCCGACCCCACCGACCTGACCGCTTATGACGAAATCGCCCGGCTGATCCCGCAGGACATCCAGCTGGCCGTGGTCGCGGAAGGCGACCTGCTGGCGGCGATCGACCGGATCTACCGGCGCACCGACGATATCCACGGCCTGACCGAGGAACTCGCGCGCGACATGGGCGAGAGCGAGGCCAGCATCATCGGCCTGGAAGCGCTGGGCGAAGGCCAGGCCGATGCGCCGGTGGTGCGCCTGCTGCAGACGCTGTTCGAGGATGCGCTGCAGGTCAACGCCTCCGACCTGCACATCGAGCCGCAGGAAAAACAGCTGGCCATCCGCTTCCGTATCGACGGTGTGCTGCACCCGCAGACCCAGGCCGATCTCAAGATCGCCCCGGCGCTGGCCCTGCGCCTCAAGATCGTGTCCGGACTGGATATCTCGGAAAAGCGCCTGCCGCAGGACGGCCGCTTCGCGGTCAAGGTGCGCGGCCGCACCGTCGACGTCCGCCTGTCCACCATGCCCACGCAGTACGGCGAGTCCGTGGTGATGCGGCTCTTGAGCCAGGGCGACAACCTGCTTGCAGTCGACAATCTGGGCATGCCCCCCGACATGCAGGAACGCTTCCGCGCCATTCTGCACCGCCCCAATGGCCTGGTGCTGGTGACCGGCCCTACCGGCAGCGGCAAGACCACCACCCTCTATGCCGCGCTCGGCGAGCTCAACGACCCGGGCACCAAGATCATCACGGTCGAAGATCCCGTGGAATACCGGCTGCCCGGCATCAACCAGGTGCAGGCCAACGAGAAGATCGACCTCAGCTTCGCCCGCGTGCTGCGCGCCATCCTGCGTCAGGATCCGGACGTCATCCTGGTCGGCGAGATGCGCGATGCGGAAACCGCGCAGGTCGCGCTCCGGGCGGCGATGACGGGCCACCTGGTGCTGTCCACCCTGCATACCAACGACGCGGCCTCCACGCCGGTGCGCCTGCTCGACATGGGGGTGCCCGCGTTCATGGTGGCGACGTCGGTACAGGGCGTGCTGGCGCAGCGGCTCCTGCGCAAGGTGTGTGGCCACTGCAAGGCGCCACATGTCCCGACGCCGCAGGAACGGGTCTGGCTCGGCCGGGCACAGGCCGACGGCCAGGCGGACGACGGCTATGTGGCGGGAACCGGCTGCGACCGCTGCCACGGCACCGGCTATTCCGGGCGCCATGCCGTCCACGAACTGCTCGAGATCAATACCGTGCTGGCGGAATGCCTGGCCCGCAAAAACCCCGCCGAATTCGTCGCCGCCGCGCGTGCTGCCA
>JAJZRT010000659.1 GCA_021802595.1 Pseudomonadota bacterium | reverse complement strand
ACGGTGGCCAGCGCCTCGGGCAGCGCCGCGGCCTCGACGACGTCGAGCCCGTCCGGCACGGGCAGGCACAGGGCCGCGGTCGCGACGACCCGCTCGGCGTAGCCGCCGCCGGGCAGGAGCGCGGCGGCGCGGTCGCCCACCGACCAGCCCGTCACGCCTGCGCCGACGGCCGCCACGACGCCGGCCGCCTCGAGCCCCGGCCAGGCCGGCGCGCCGGGGGGCGGGGGGTAGTGGCCCTGCCGCTGGAGCACGTCAGCGCGGTTCACCCCGGCTGCGGCCACCTCGACCAGCAGCTCACCGGCGCCCGGCACGGGGTCCGGCAGCTGGTCCACCTGCAGCTGCTCCGGTCCACCGGGGGCACGCACCACGACCGCTCGCACCCGGTGAAACTACGCCGGAACGGACGAATGGGTGTCCCCGAGCGGGTGACGTCCGTGGCAAACTCGCCCCGCGACCTCATGGTCCGCACCACTGCGACCGATAGCACCCGAACGAGGTCCACGTCACCGCGACGCGCTGGGGCGTGCGTGGCACCGGGTCGGAAGGGAACGACATGCTGCGACGGCTTGGCATCCGCGCCAAGGTTCTGGCGGTTCTTGCCGTGCCCATGCTCGTCATCCTGGCCGCCGGTGTGTACATCTCGTCGACCGCCCTGACGCAGCTGCGGCTGGACAAGGCCAGCAACCGCGACTTCGGCTTCGACGTGCTTATGGCCAACCCGCCCTTTGCCGGCGACATCAAGGAAACGCGCATCCTTGCCAAGTACGAACTCGGCAAGAAACCGGACGGCAAGCACCAGAGCGCCGTGGGCCGCGACATCCTCTTCATCGAGCGCAACCTCAACTTTCTCAAGCCCGGCGGGCGCATGGCCGTGGTGCTGCCGCAGGGCCGCTTCAACAACGCCAGCGACAAGCGCATTCGCGATTACCTCGCCGAGCACTGCCGCATCCTGGCCGTGGTGGGGCTGCACGGCAATGTATTCAAGCCCCACACCGGCACCAAGACCAGCGTGCTTTTCGTACAGAAATGGAACGACGATGCCGCCGCCGGCCCGCTGTGCCCCAGGCGGGACGACTACCCCATCTTCTTCGCCACCATGCGCGAGCCCAGCAAGGACAACAGCGGCGACAAGATCTTCGTCAAGCAGAAAGACTTGGCCGCCTGGGCCAAGCTGAACGAAACACCGCCCAAGGACACCGCCGCCGATCCGGTGGGGCGCTACGACACCGACCCGCAGGACCTCGATGCCTACGTGCTGGACGAGCACGACCACTTGGTCGTCAAGCACGACCTGTTCAGCCATGAACTCAAGGGTGGCCAGCGCACGCCGGAGGGTATTGCCGAGGCGTTCATCGAATTCGCCAAGAAGGAGCGGCTCAGTTTTTTTCTCTGAGCCCCTTTGACAAGGCGCGCTATGCGCGTTTGTTAGAGGGGCTGGAAGTATCCGAGGTTCCGCACAGCTCTGCGGCAGAGAAGGAGCGACTCGACGCTGAAAGTGTTGAGAAGCTGGGTGTTCGACTGGTCGAGAGACTCAATCAAAAGAAGTTGGTCGCGCTCGAAGATGTCGCGCAGGTATCGGACGGCAACCATTTGAGCATCGCGAGCGAGTTTTCGGATGCGGTCGGTGTTCGCTATCTTCGTGGGCAAGACATTTCGGGCGAAATGGTCTTGGACGACGGGAACCCGGTCTTCATTCCCGATAGCGAATACGCCAAACTGACGCGTTCGCATATTTTTGAGAACGACGTATTGGTAACCATCGTAGGTGCCAACACCGGATACACGGCACTCGTTCATGAGGCTCCAGAAAAGCTGACCGCCAATTGCAAGCTCGGTATCGTGCGTGTGAAGCGCGAGAAGGCAATTGAGCCAGCCTACCTCCACGCTTTCTTGGCAGGTCGGTATGGTCAGCTCCAGATTGACCGAGCCAAGCGCGGTGGCGGCCAGATGGGGCTAATTCTTCCCGATCTCAAGGCGCTCAAGGTCCCCCGACTTGGCGATGCCATCGAAACCAGGGTTGCCATGCTTTCGAGGCGGGCCTATGAGTCCCGGCGTGATGCACTCGAATTAGCTGCGCAAGCGGGTACGGCGCTGCTAGACGCTCTCGGTCTCAAGAACTGGCGGCCGCCCGAGCCGCTGAGCTGCGTGCGCAACAGCCGCGATGCCTTCCGCGCCGGCCGGCTCGATGCCGAGCATTTCCAACCGAAGTTCGCTGCACTGCTGGCGCACTTGGAGGCTACGGGACAGGCGAAGGATTTGGGTGCGGTGCTTGTCACCAATCAACGGGGCAAGCAACCCGATTACGCCGATGCCGGCCTGCCGGTGGTGAACTCGAAGCATGTCGCCGGGGGTGCGGTGGCGATAGACGGCGAGAACCGTACGGCGTCGCATGACGCCCAAACCCTGTTGATCCAGACTGGCGATGTGCTGATGAACGGCACGGGCGTTGGCACGATAGGTCGCTGTGCGCCCTATTTGCACGAGGAAAGAGCGATTCCTGATAACCACGTCACCATTCTGCGTCCGATGGCGGGGGTCGATCCGATCTATCTGTCGGTGTTCTTGAATTCGCTCGCGGGCCAACTGCAGGTGGCGCAGCGCCTGCGCGGTTCTTCGGGGCAGATCGAGCTGTACCCGGCCGACATTGCGCAATTCAAAGTCTGGATTGCGCCCGACGCCGTACAGAAGCAGGTGCGCGAGGCAGTCACGCAGAGCTTCAGCCAGAAGCAACGCGCGGCCCGGCTATTGGAAGCTGCCAAACGAGCCGTCGAGATCGCCATAGAAGATTCCGAGGCGGCGGCGCTGAGTTATCTGGAAGGCGTGGACGCATGACCCACGCTTCCAAGGGCGCCGCCACCGGCTTGCTCTTCGCCATCGTCGGCGCCATCGCCTTCAGCGGCAAGGCCATCATCGTCAAGCTGGCCTACCGCCATGGCGTGGATGCGGTCACGCTCATCATGTACCGCATGCTGTTCGCGCTGCCGCTGTTCGCGGTCATGGCCTGGTGGGCCAGCCGAAACAAGCCGGCGCTGACGCGGCGCGACGTGCTGGGCGTGCTGGGGCTGGGCGTGTCGGGCTATTACCTGGCCAGCTTCCTGGACTTCGCCGGCCTGGCCTACATCACGGCCTCGCTGGAGCGGCTCATCCTCTACCTGACGCCGACCCTCGTGTTGCTGATCGGCTGGCTGCTTTACCGGCGGCGGGTGTCACGCGCTCAGGCGCTGGGCATGGGCATCAGCTACGCCGGCGTGCTGCTGGTGTTCGGCCGCGAAGTCACGCTGGCCGGCGCCGATGTCGCCTGGGGCTCCTTGCTGGTCTTCGCAAGCGCCGTCAGCTATGCCGTCTACCTGAGCTACAGCGGCGAACTGGTGCGGCGCCTCGGTTCGCTGCGCCTGGTGGGCCTGGCCACCAGCGTGGCCTGCGTGCTGTGCATCGTGCAGTTCCTGTTAGATCGGA
>JAJZRT010000658.1 GCA_021802595.1 Pseudomonadota bacterium | reverse complement strand
CCGAAGCGCACTGCCAGGTCCACTACCGGCACCACCGCCCCGCGCAGGTTGATCACGCCGCGGATGAAGGTCGGCATCATGGGCACCGAGGTCAGTTGTCCGTATTCGATGATCTCCTTGATGGCCAGGATGCCGATGGCGAAGGTTTCGCTGCCGAGCATGAAGGTCAAATGCTGGCGGTCGTCGCGCGCTGCGTCCGCAGCCGGCGCGGCCGGGGCTTCCCTGAGAGCGATCTGGTTCATGGCCGCCCCCTCAGAAGCGCACGAACTCGGGCTCTTCGGCGCCGTGGAAGTGCGCGGGTTCGGGCGCCGTTCTGGCGGCGCTCTTGGCTTTCGTCTTGACGGGCTTCTGGCGGGAGGCCGCGGCCTCAGCACCGGACACCTTGAAGAAGGCCATGAGCTGCTGCAATTGCTCGGCCTGGCCGCTCATTTCCTCGGCCGTGGCCGCCAGCTCCTCGGAGGCCGAGGCGTTTTGCTGAGTGGTCTGGTTCAACTGGCTCATGGCGGTGTTGATTTGCCCCACGCCGGAGGACTGTTCTTCGCTCGCGGCGGTGATCTCCTGCACCAGGTCGGAAGTCTTGCGGATGGAAGGCACGATCTCGTCGAGCAGCTTGCCGGCCTTCTCGGCCAGTTCCACGCTGCCGCTCGCCACCTGGCCGATCTCCTGGGCGGCGACCTGGCTGCGTTCGGCGAGCTTCCTGACCTCGGTGGCCACCACGGCAAAGCCCTTGCCGTGTTCGCCGGCGCGGGCCGCTTCGATGGCGGCATTGAGTGCGAGCAGATTGGTCTGATAGGCGATGTCGTCGATGATGCCGATCTTGCCGGCGATGCTCTTCATGGCAGATACGGTTGCGCGCACGGCCTCGCCGCCCTCGGCGGCTTCCTTGGCGGCCTTGCCGGCCATGCCGTCGGTGACTTTGGCGTTTTCGGTGTTCTGAGCAATGGAGGCGGACATCTGCTCCACCGAGGCGGAGGTTTCCTCCACGCTCGCGGCCTGTTCGCTGGATCCCTGGGAGAGCGACTGGGCCGTGGCGCTGACTTCCTCGGAGGCGCTGGAGAGGTTGTCGGCGGCGCTGCGCACCTCGGTGATGAGCTGGGAGAGCTTTTCCACCATGTTCTTCATGGCGCTGAGCAGTTGCCCGGTCTCGTCCCGCGAGGTCGCCTCGATGCGCACCGAGAGGTCGCCTTCAGCCAAGCGGTTGGCTGCCGCTACCGCTTCATTGAGCGGACGCGTGATGGAGAGGGTGATCCATAAGGCCAGGATGACGCCGAGGATCAGGGCGCCGGTGCCGATGCCCAGCATCATGCTGCGTGCGCTGGCATATTCTTGGCGGGCGCGTGCGGCATCTTGGTCGTCATCGGTATCCTGGAGTTTTTTCAGGTCGTCCAGCGCGCTGAGCAGGGCGCTTTGGCTGGCTTTGGCCTGCTCGGTGAGCAGTGCCACGGCCTGCTGGTTTTTGCCTGCCAGGCAGAGTTGCATGGCCTGGTCTACCAACGGGGCGTTGGCTTCCCGGGCGGCGTCGATCTTGGCCAGCACGGCCTTGCCGTCCGCGCTGGTCACCAGGGACGCGAGCTTCTGCGCCGCTTGAGCGTAGTTCTCGCGATAGCCTTTCACGCGCTGCACTTGCGCCTGCTTCTCGGCCGGGTCGGTCATCAGCAGACAGTCGCGCGCGGCGATGGCGGTATCGCGCGCATCCGTGCGCATGTCACCGATGAGATTGATCTTGACGATGTTGTCGTCGACGATGGTTTGCAGGCGCCGGTCGATTTTTTCCATGCGGCTCATGCCGACGAATATCGTCAGCAGCATGAGGACGAGAACCACGCCGAAGGCGAGGCCCAGGCGCATGCCGATTTTCATATGCTTGAACATGGTGCTTTTTCCCTTTCTTTGAGATTCAATGCGTGATTGTTCGTACGATGTCTGTTCTTGCCACTTCCCGCGCCGCTGCCTGTTTCACCAGGGCGGCGACATCCAGGATCAGGGCCACCTCACCGCTGCCCAGGATGGTGGAGCCCCCGATGCCCTTGAGATGGCGGAACATGCGCCCCAAGGGCTTGATCACCGCCTGGAATTCGCCCAACAAGGCGTCCACGACCAGGCCGGTGCGCTGCCCGGCGTGGCTCACCACCACGATGTTTTCGCGCTTGGGCGCGTTGCCGTCCAACTCGAAGCTGTCGCGCAGGCGGATGAGCGGCAGTACTTCGCCGCGCAGATTGACGTAGTTGTGGCGCGTCAGCGCGGCGCGCTCCTCCGCCGACAGCTCCAGGCATTCCATGACGGTGTCGAGAGGCACGACGTAGGAGGCCCTGCCCACGCCGACGAGAAAGCCGTCGATGATGGCGAGCGTGAGCGGCAGGCGGATGCGCGCCGTGGTGCTCTGCCCTTCGGTGCTGTCCATGTCGACGCTGCCGCGCAGGGCGACGATGTTCTTTTTCACCACGTCCATGCCCACGCCGCGGCCGGAGAGGTTGGTGACGGCTTCGGCGGTGGAGAACCCCGCCTCGAAGATGAGTTGGTAAATCTCGGCGTCGGTGAGGTCCTGGTTGGGGGCGATCAGGCCGCGCTCCCAGGCTTTTTGCAGGATCTTGTCCTTCTTCAGGCCGCCGCCGTCGTCACTCACTTCGATGACCACGCTGCCGGAGTCGTGGTAGGCATTGAGGCGCACTACGCCCTTGGCCGGCTTGCCGTGGGCGGCGCGCATGTCGGCCGGCTCGATGCCGTGATCCATGGCGTTGCGTACCAGATGCATGAGCGGGTCGGCGATTTTCTCCACCACCGTCTTGTCCAGCTCGGTATCCGCACCGCTGATTTCCAGGGCGATGTCCTTGCCCAATTCACGACCCACATCGCGTACTACCCGCTGAAAGCGGTTGAAGGTCTCGCCGATGGGCACCATGCGCAGGCGCAGCGCGCTGTCGCGGATTTCTTCCACCAACCGGGTGACGGCCGAACTGGCCTCGGTGAGGGCCGTGTTGCCCGCCCGCCCCGCCAGCAGCGCATTGGCCGCACCGGCGATGACCAGCTCGCCCACCAGGTCGATGAGCCCGTCCAGCTTGTCCGCATGCACGCGCACGAAGCGCGCTTCCTGCGCCTTGTGTTCGCGCCCCCGCTGCTGCTTCTTGAGCGCGCGATCGACGATTTCGGGATAGGTGTCGCCGCGCTCCACCAGGATTTGCCCCACCGGCTTGCCGGGCGCGCAGGGGCCGGCCTCGTCGGGTGGCTCGGCCGCGGCCTTGAGGTTTTGGCAGGCGAGGGCCAGTTCCAGTTCGCGCGTCGTGAGGGCGCCGCTGGCGACCAGGATTTCGCCCATGAGATGGTTGTCCTCGGGCAGCGCCTCGATCAGCTTGAAATAGTCCTCCACCAGGCTGCGCGGCGGCAGGATGTGGATGTCGCAGTCGTCATGCACGAACTCGAAAACGCTTTCGATGGCCTGCTTGTCGGAATCAGTTTGCAG
>JAJZRT010000657.1 GCA_021802595.1 Pseudomonadota bacterium | reverse complement strand
GTCACAGGAAACGCTTGCTGTAACTTTGTCTGCGCTGGGGAATCTGCGAGCCAACTGGCTCAGCCGCAGGATGAATGCTCCAGTTGTTCTGGCATCGTGAAATAGCGCGCGTTCTGACCAAGGTTTGCGTTTACCCTGGCTAGTTCGTGCTTGGCGATCATCCGCAAATGCACCTCGTCCGGCCCATCGAGAAAGTGCAGGGCGCGACCCCACGTGTAAAGATAGGCTAGTGGGGTGTCCGAGGTCAGCCCCATAGCGCCGAACACTTGGATCGCTCGGTCAAGCACACGGGTCTGCAATTGCGCGGCCACAAGCTTGATCGCGGAAACATCGACTTTCGCTGCCTTGTTGCTTTGCATGTCGAGCTGCGCTGCGGCCTTCAAAACCAGCAGGCGGGCCATGTCGATTTCAACCCGCGACTGTGCGATCCAGTCCTGCACGTTGGCATTGGCCGAGACCTGTCGACCGAACGTGCGGCGTTCCAGCGCGCGTTCACACATCAAGTCGAGCGCCAGTTCGCACTGGCCGATTGTGCGCATGCAGTGGTGAACACGGCCTGGCCCGAGCCTCGCCTGCGCCAGCGCAAAGCCCTGACCCTCCTCGCCCAACAGGTTGGCCACGGGGACGCGGCAGTTGCGAAAAACGATCTCGCACTGCCCTTCGATCGCGTAGTGGTGCAGGATGGGAATGTTGCGGACGATGGTCATGCCAGGCGTGTCCATAGGCACAATCACCATTGAATGTCGGGCGTGAACGGAGGTTGTGTCATCGTCGCTGCTCACGCCCATGACGATGGCGAACTTGCACAGCGGATGCAGCGGCCCAGTGATGAACCACTTGCGTCCGTTCAGCACGTACTCGTCGCCTTCCCGGCGGATCGAGGTGCGGATGTTGGTGGCATCGGATGAGGCAACATCGTGTTCGCTCATTGCGAAGCACGAACGTATCTCCCCTTCCAGCAACGGCACCAGCCACTGTGCGCTTTGCTCGGGCGTGGCAAAGAGGTGCAGAAGTTCCATGTTGCCGCTGTCTGGCGCGTTGCAGTTGAAGGCTTCAGACGCCCAGGGCAACCGGCCCATGATCTCAGCCAACGGCGCGTATTCCAAGTTGGTCAGCCGTGTGCCCGGCTCATCATCGCGCAGGCCGGGCAGAAACAGATTCCATAGTCCTTCGGAGCGGGCGATCTGTTTGAGTGGCTCCATGATCTCCATGGGATAGCGCCCGACCATCGTCTCGCGGTGCCACTGGGTGTTATAAGGCAACATGTAGAGGTCGAGAAACTGCTCGACTTGCTGGCGCAAACCCTTGACTCGCGGAGTAAACTCGAAATCCATGGCGCATGCCTCCGATGCTGTCTGTTGGAGAGACCCGGCACGCGGTCATTGTTCTCGATCAATCTGGACGATGGTGCGATGGTAACACGCCCGCAAGATCATCCCTAAGCAGGCTGCACTGCGCTGCGGAGCAAAGGTGCGCTTCGGAACTCCGTGCCAATCTCCAACAGTGTCTGGTAGCAAGCGGCGTCGAATGAACGTTGGCAAGGGATTCGGCGTACCGAGGGACAGCAATAACGCACGCAGACACGGGCTTGACCGGCCCCCACTGAGTGGTCCGGGTTGATTGTTAGTGCAAGATTGCCTCCGGCGCCATGGGTGACCGCAGGTGGAGCGAAGCTGAACCGGAGGGCTGCCATGGCGGTGTCGCCGTTTCCGGGGCTGGTGGGCGATACCCCAAGGAGCTATGTGGCCTGACAGTGTTGTAGTGGCGGCGCCAGGCTTCGATCAGGATCTTTGCCTCAGCCAGAGTGTAAAAGATCTCCCCATTCAAGAGCTCATCACGCATCGAGCCATTGAAAGACTCACAGTAGCCATTCTCCCATGGGCTGCCGGGTGTGATGTAGAGCGTCTTCACGCCGATCTTCGCCAGCCACTGTTGGACGGCATTGGCGATAAAC
Source organism: Pseudomonadota bacterium (assembly GCA_021802595.1). The sequence goes on along the minus strand of JAJZRT010000657.1, from coordinate 1,505 downwards.
TCCGGGCCATTGTCCGACCGTATGTGCGCCGGTGGCCCGCGGGTGACGAACAACTCTGCCAGCGCCGCCAGCACATCTTCGCTACGCAGCCGCCGCGCCACCGGCAAGGCCAGGCACTCCCTGCTGGCCTCGTCGATGATCGACAGGATGCGGAACTTGCGACCATCGTGCGTACGGCCCTCGACAAAGTCGTAGGACCACACGTGCCCCGGATATTCTGGGCGCAGTCGGATACATGAGCCGTCGTTTAGCCAGAGCCTCCCTCGCTTCGGTTGCTTCTGAGGCACTTTCAGTCCCTCACGGCGCCAGATGCGCTCCACCCGCTTGAAGCTCACATGCCAGCCTGCCTCGCGCAGTAGGGCGGTCACCCGACGGTAGCCATACCGGCCATACTGCCGGGCAAAAGCAATGATGTCTTCGGTCAGCGCGGCTTCGTCATCTGCCCCACGCGGCGTTTTGCGCTGTGTCGATCGATGTTGCCCCAGCACACGGCAGACACGCCGCTCGGACACAGGCATTATGCCCCTAATATGATCGATACAGCGCCGACGCCTGGCGGGGCTCAGAAGTTTCCCCGTGCAGCTTCCTGCAGGATCAGCTTGTCGAGCGTCAGGTCCGACACCGCTCGGCGCAACCGGGCATTCTCCTTCTCCAACTCTTTCATCCGCCGAACCTGATCCATCTTCAGGCCGCCGTATTCTTTACGCCAGCGATAATAACTCTGTTCGGTAACACCGATCCGTCGGCAAGCATCTGCAACCGTTCCGCCCTGTGCGAGCACGATCTCCGCTTCACGCAGCTTGCCGATAATGTCTTCCGGCTTGTGCTTCCTTGCCATTCCATTCCTCCTTCGTGGCCATTCCTAAAATAGAAATTGGACCACTCAGAAGGGGGCAGATCAGCGCCCCGGAACTGATGACTGATGCGAATTTACATCGTTACGGCGGCGGTGCTCGCAGTGTCGGGTGGTGCAGCCGCAGAGCCGCTCACCTTTGATGCCGCCATAGAACGAGCGACAGAGGCTGCACCAGCGGTCCGGGCAAGTGAGGCCGGTACGCGCGCCTCAGAGGCAAGCGCGGTGGCTGCCGGCCGCCTGCCGGACCCCACGCTCTCGGCAAGCATTGAAAACTTTCCCGTTTCCGGACCGCCTGCCTTCAGGCCTGGCGAGGAAAGCATGACGATGGCGCGGGTCGGTTTCGAGCAGGCGTTCCCCAACCCGGCGAAGCGTCGGGCTCAACGCAATCGCGCCTATGCCGAAATTGGTACGGCTCGGGCCGGAGCAGCCGTAGCCGCCCAAGATGTTCGCCTCAGTACGGCGCTGGCGTGGATCGATCTCTATTATGCCAAGCGCCGCCTGGCCCAGCTCGAACGCCTCGACGCAAGTCTTGACGAGTTGCAAGCCACTGTAACCGCGCGGCTGACTTCGGGAACGGCCCGGCCAAGCCAGGCATATGAACCCGAGCAGCTTCGCGCAGCGATCAACGACCGCCGCGCGCAGCTTGAGG